>NZ_JACJUP010000253.1:0-6996 GCF_014748295.1 Planktothrix sp. FACHB-1355
CCTAACCCCTAACCCCTCTTCCCTAATCCCTAACCCCTAGCCCCTAGCCCCTAACCCAAAATGATTGCCATTTCAACCACAATCGGGCCCAAAATACTTTTGATAATTTACCAAATTGATAGTAAAACAGGATCGCAACTAAATCCTCGGCGGTTAATAAATTTAAATAGTCGATCGTGCGATCGATCGAACCGTCACTGTCTTGCAAATATTTTTTGATGCCGAGAGTTTCGGACACTTTCCAGGTATGATAAAATGTTTGATACATAGCTTGACGATAACCTCGAAAATCAGTGATTTTTTTATGTAAATATCGGTCAATATAATCGCCAGCAATTTCCGTTCCATGTAGGGCGTGCCGGATGCCTTCCCCACCCAAAAAATTCACAGTCGATACGGCATCGCCAATCGCAATAATATTGTCTTCGTAATAAATATCTTGCAATCCGCGACTGTATTTAAGTGTCGAACCGTGAACATCAACAAGACGATAATCTTGAGTTTGAAGATATTCTTTAATTATCAATTCGATATAATATTTGAGCGGCTGTGGTTTCTCGATATTGTCCGATGCCAGATTGAGAATACCAGCCCCAACTTTTAACTGATTTTTCGACATAGGAAAAATCCAAGAATATCCCTTCGGCATCCACTTATAACCCAAAAAGAAAGTCAGAGTTTCCGCATTAGCCGCATAGTCGCGATCGCTCACTTCAATTAAATATTCAATTCCCGTACCGCTAATTATATCTGGGCGATCGGCAGACTTGGGCTGGATTACCGCTCTAGCTGGGCCAGTGGCATCAACTAAAACTTTGGTACTAACTGTTATTTTTTCAGTTTGAGATTTAAATTGCAATTCCACCAAAACTGCGCCGTCAGTGCTACTATGTTTAACATAGCGACAGCCCATCCATACTTGAGCGCCAAAAGCGATCGCGTCTTCAGCTAAAAAGTCTCGCAACTTCGCAAAATCCAACACCGCACCCAAAGGGCGATCGCTTGACCAAAGGCCATGTTTATTAGTAGTAACGATCGCTAGATTTTGCCAAAAGCTGCCAATTACTGTTTCCGGCAGGCCAAATTTTGGTAACGTTTCTAGAGGAGTACCAGCACTAGAAAAAATATTTTTCGCGAAACTTTCGTGCCGTTCTACTAGCAAAACTCGCCACCCAGCTTTCGCCAACAAACGAGCGCAGTGACCGCCAGCAGGGCCACCCCCAACAACTACCACATCAAAACTGTTCATCCAAAGTCATCGAAAATCGCCGATGACCTTACTTTACCATTACTTGTCATCCGATTTTGGATTTTGGATTTTCGATTTTGGATTGGCTGGGCAATGAGCGAGGGGAGCTTAAAATTTGTCAATTTTTTTGATGATTACAATTGAAATGGGAGGCTTGAAACAGCTTCTTTTTTGGGGGCACCCAGTTCTTACGGCTTGATGGCGTAATATCGTGTTTGGTTGCATCGGGAGCCGAAAAAATTTGCGATCGCATCTGCGTTCATCTGTTTTCATCTGCGGTTAAAATTTAACCACAGATTTGCGACAAACAATTCTCAACATTATTCTGACAATACCGATGCTACCGGACACGATATAATCTGTTATTTTGTGTTTAGCAATTTGGTACATGGTGCGCTAGGCACGGCAATTTAATTAGTAAGCGTTCAGCCGTCAGGTATCAGCTATCAGCTTCGGTCGGGAATTGACTGTTTCTTCAAAGGGGCAATATAAAGAGCGATTAGCGCGATAAAAGTCGAATTAGCTGACGGCTGACTGCTGATAGCTGAACGCTTACTTTAATTATTGGTTGCAATAATCAATTTCTCGCTCATGCCTAACCCACCCTACAGTTAAATAAGATTTTATTATGCCTATCAATAATGGATAAGTGCTGGGATTGAGCGTCCTCCTTAAGAGAGATCCGGATCGAGAAAAACTGGGATTAAATAAAAAAGGCCGTGTATGTATACGGATAAATTTCCATGAAGCGCGACGCTACAGGTAAGTTTGTTAGCAATTGGGACTCAGAGACAAAACAAAGAGTTAATGTATCTCTGACTGGTACAGCGTGGCGACTGCTCGATCGGGAGGCTCAGAAACGAGGGATTTCTCGTTCTGAAGTAATAGAATACTTCGCTCGCAGTCTTGAAGATGAACTTAGCGAAATCAGACAAGCCCAGCAACAGCGCACCCAACTCATCGCCGCAAGAGAAACTGAGCGTCAGGTAACAAGAATTCTGGAAACCATTACAGATGCTTTTGTTGCTTTCGATCGCAATTGGCGCTACACCTACGTGAATAAAGCAGCAGGGCAAATTCTCCAGAAAACTCCCGGAGAACTGATAGGAAAGCACGTTTGGAACGAAGTTTTTCCCGAATTGGTAGGCGGGATAGCATACCGGGGATTGCATCGCGCAATGACACAACAAGTACCAGTTTCCTGGGAAGAATTTGGGGAACCCGTTCAATGTTGGTTAGAAGTAAACGCTTATCCATCAGAGGAGGGTATAGCAGTTTATTTCCGCGATGTCACAGAGCGCAAGCAAGCTGAGGCAGAACGGGAAAGATTGGTACAAGAATTGGAAATCGAGCGGACTCGGTTTGAAGCAGTTTTGCGGCAAATGCCAGCAGGCGTGTTAATTGCCGATGCTGCAACTGGCAAATTAGTTCTCGCCAACGAACAAGCCAGACAAATTGTGAGGTACGACTACGAAGAGTCGCTTGAGCTTGAGGAATATGTACCCGTTACTCCATTTGAAGCTTTTCGCCTTGATGGCAGTATCTATGAGCCCCAAGAGTATCCGCTACCGCGATCGCTTTTCAAAGGCGAAGTCGTATCTAACGAAGAAATTATCTTACATCAAAATGATGGCAAACACATCTTTATTAATGTAAATTCCGCACCGATTCGCGATCGCCACAATCAAATTGTAGCAGCTGTTGCCATCTTCCAAGATATCACCGATCGCAAGCAAGCTGAATTTATTCTGCAACAGCAAGCCGAGGCATTGTCAAACCAGCAGAAATGGCTGCAAACCGTCTTGGATTTGATGCCAACGCCAACGATATTTATCGAGCCGGGAACCGCAAAAGTCATCTTTGCGAATCGTATTGCTAATGAATTGGCAGGCGGAGAATTACCGAAAAACAAATCCCTCGATGAGTATGCCGATGCCTATTACTGCACCGATACTAATGGCGATCGCATTCCTACAGAGAGGATGCCTGCGGTGCTGATAGCGCGGGGAGAACAGCTGCAAAACTATGAAATGAACTGGTATACCCCTGGCGGTATTCGCTCAACTCTTTGCTGGGGAGAACTCTTACCTGCAATGTACGGGCATCCTGCCACTGGCATTGGAATGTTTCAGGATGTTACCAAACTCAAACAAGCAGAAGCGGCGATACAGGAAGCTAATAACAAAGTGACTAATATTCTAGAAAGCATTACCGATGCTTTTTTTGCGCTCGATCGCGAGTGGCGGTTTACTTATATCAACAAAAGGTTTGAGGAAATTTCACGCCGTTCGTCTGAATCTTTAATCGGACAATGTATTTGGGAAGTGTTTCCAGAAACAGTGGATTCCCTATTTTACGAACAGTATCATCGAGCCATTGCAGAGCAGATTTCAGTCGTTGTAGAAGCTAAGCAACCTGATGATTTGGATCGTTGGTATGAAGCCCATGCTTATCCTTCAGTGGATGGGTTATCGGTTTACTTTCGAGATATTAGCGATCGCAAACAACTTGAGCTAGAACGCGATCGGCTTTTAGAAAGAGAAAAAGCGGCTCGACGGCAAGCAGAAACCGAACGCAAGCGATTGAAAGATATCCTCATAGAAGTTCCTGCCATGTTTGCGGTTTTATCGGGGCCAGAACATCGATTTGAACTCGCTAACCCCACCTTTCTAAAAGTTTCCGGACGTTCCGAAGACATCATTGGCAAAACAGCACGAGAAGCGTTTCCGGAAATGGCAAGTCAGGAATATTTTGATATTCACGATCGCGTTTATCAAAATGGAGAAATTATTCGAGGAAATGAGTATTTATGCCGCTGGGATGCAGGAGATGGTAATTTAGTTGAAGGATTTTTCAACCTCGTTTTTCTGCCCCTTAGAAATATCGAAGGTCGCATTGATAGCGTCCTCATTCACGGCATAGAAGTATCCGCACAGGTAAGAGCGCGTCAGCAGGCGGAAGATCTACTAGAAAAGCTTCAGCAAAAAGAGAGACAGCAGCAATTTTTGCTCGAATTAAATGATGCGATTCGTTCTATTCAAGACTCCAAAGAAATTATGTGGCGGGTAGTCTGCTCCACTGGAGAACACTTCAATGTTACTCGCTGTACCTACGGTGAAATTGACCCAACGCAGGAATACGTGATTGTCGATCGCGACTATTGCAATGGTGTCATCAGCGTAGTTGGTACTCATCAGCTGAATTCCTTCGGTATCGAAATTATTAACCAACTAAAACAGGGCAAAACAATTGTTGTCGATGATGTCGATATCGATCCTCGCACAGCCGGATCGGGAGCGGCTGCTTTCGATGCAATTCAGACGAAATCTCTTCTGTGCGTTCCCTTAGTAAAAGAAGGAAGGTTTGTAGCGCTATTTGTATTGCACCATATCTCCCCCCGCAACTGGACAGAGGAAGAGGTGGTGCGGATGGAGCGAATCGCCGAAAAAACCTGGTTAGCCGTAGAGCGATCGCGAGCAGAAGAGGAATTGCGAAAAAGTAGAACTAGACTGCAACTGGCGTTGATAGTCGGACGCATGGGAACTTGGGACTGGGATATACAGACGAATACGGTAAACTGGTCAGACGGTCAGTTTACCATCATGGGACTTCAACCGAACGAGTGCGAACCAAGCTACGAAATCTGGGTTAAAAGCGTTCATCCAGATGATATAGCAGAAACAGAAACAGCACTTCAAAAAGCCATGTTGGAGAGAACGGATTTTCATCACGAATATCGAACGCTTTGGACGGATGGCTCCATTCACTGGACAGAAGCGAGGGGACAATTTACCTATAATATTCACGGAAAACCGACGCGCATGATTGGCATTTTGATTGACATTACAGAACGCAAGCAAGTCGAACAAGAACGCGAACAATTGTTAGAAAGAGAACGCATCGCTCGGACTCAAGCAGAAGCCGCACAAAACCAACTGAAAACTATTTTTGAAACCTCTCCGGTAGGAATGGCATGGTTAGATTCTGAACAACGATTTATTGCCATTAATGAAGCATTAGCCGAAATTAACGGATTAACCCGCGAACAACACTTAGGAAATTCAGTTGCAGAACTTTTCGGTCAATCCGATCCGCAAATAGTGGAACTATTTGATGAAATTTACCAGACCGGAAATCCCTTTATTTCACCTAGTTTGGCTATTAACGCTCCCAGAAGGAACGATCGCCAACCCGGTTTCTACAACGTTTATTATCTGCCAACAAAGAACTCATACCATCAGGTAAAAGACGTTTTAGCGTATGTTTTAGACGTAACGGAGCGAGTGCGGTTAGAGCGCAGTCAACGCTTTCTTTCCGAGGCGAGTGCAGTCCTTGCTTCTTCCCTCGATTATCAAACTACCCTGGAGCGAGTGGCAGAACTGGCAGTACCTGAGTTAGCTGATTGGTGTACGGTTCATATAGTGGAAGAAAATGGCGGGATCGAGCAAATTGCAGTAGCTCACACCAACCCTACTAAACTCGAATGGGCTGAACAAATCAGACATAAATATCCGATCGATCGGGACGCTCCTCGCGGTGCTGCATTGACATTGCGAACGGGACAATCGGATTTGATAGCGGATATTCCAGATGAGATGCTCGTACAAGCAGCCCGCGATCCAGAACATTTGGAAATATTGCGGCAGGTTGGGTTTAAATCGGTAATGGCAGTGCCACTACGAACCCAAGCGCGAATTTTAGGTGTAATTTCTTTTATTTCCGCTGAATCTGGAAGGCGGTACGATGCAACTGATTTGCAATTAGCAGAAGAATTGGCACATCGGGCATCTTTAGCGATCGATAACGCACAACTCTATCAGATAGCTCAAAGCGATCGAGCCAAAGCAGAAGCCGCTAACCGAGTTAAAGACGAATTTCTCGCCGTACTGTCCCACGAATTGCGATCGCCCCTCAATCCGATTATGGGCTGGACAAGAATACTGCGAACTAAGCGTATCGATCCTGCAAAAGCCGAGCAAGCTTTAGAAACGATCGAACGCAATGCCAAACTGCAAGCGCAATTAATTGAGGATTTATTAGATGTCTCGCGCATCCTCCAGGGAAAAATGACATTAAACGTCGCGCCAGTCAATCTAGCTACCACCATTGAAGCGGCACAGGAAACAGTAAGATTGGCAGCAGAAGCGAAAAACATTCACATTAAAATCGCACTCAATCCCATTTCCGGAACTGTTTCAGGCGATCCGAACCGCCTACAGCAAGTTGTTTGGAACCTGCTATCTAATGCGGTGAAATTCACTCCAGTGGGAGGACGAATCGATGTGCGATTGGAACAAGTTGGTGCCTATGCTCAAATTCAAGTCAAAGACACAGGAAAAGGCATCACTCCAGAATTTTTGCCTCATGTATTTGACTACTTCCGGCAAGAAGATGGTACGACGACGCGAAAATTTGGCGGATTGGGATTGGGACTGGCCCTCGTTCGTAATTTTACCGAATTGCACGGAGGAACCGTTCGCGCAGAAAGTCCGGGGCCAGATTTAGGGGCTACATTTACCGTCCAGTTACCGTTAAATTCCGTCGAGCAAGAGGTATTAGACGATCGCCAAGAGCCAGAAAGCGCGACAGATTTAGCAGGTATGACGATATTAGTTGTAGATGACGATGCCGATATGCGAGAGTTAGCAGTATTCATCCTGACGCAATATGGAGCAAAAGTTGTCACAGCAGCTTCGGCAATACAAGCATTAGCCTTGTTAAATTTTTACCCTGTTCCCGATTTGCTA
>NZ_JACJUP010000254.1:0-6988 GCF_014748295.1 Planktothrix sp. FACHB-1355
ATGGAGGGTGGGGGAGTGGGGGAGTGGGGGAGCGGGGGAATTAATCTTTTTCCTTTTCCCTTTTCCCTCTCTATCTTCCTTTTGACTTTATAACCCCAAGTTTCGGCTATACATTTATTAATATTTCTTTAAAGAAATTAACTTTGATGTTGATGAGTTAAGTTCTACTTAAATTAAGTAATAAATTTGGGAAGTTAAATTTAAGAAATAAAGTAAAAAATATTTAACTAAATAATAAGCTTCCGTAGAAGTTTTTATAACATTAGTTATACATGGAGGATAGGATAAATTCGTTATGAGTACTATCACTCAACGCCGACCCGAAATTGATATTTTCAAACTTTGCACTTTTTCCTGGCAGCTGTACCCACAGTAGGTATTTGGTTAGCCACGGCGGCTGTGTGTTTGATGTCATTTAACCTCAATGGCTTCAACTTCAATCACTCAATTTTGGACAGCAGCGGTCGGGTAATCTATTCGGATGCCGATGTTGTCAATCGGGCTAATCTGGGTATTCAAGTAATGCACGCGCCGAACGCTCACCATTTCCCTCTGACGCTGGCAGGAGGCGAAGCAATTACCGTAATTTGAAGAAAAGTTAAGTTATTCCTGGCTGTCGTAAAAATACCGCGTTAGGCAAATAAGATTTTCTGCCAGAGCGTCCTTATAATAGGGACGTTTTTTTATACAAATTGTAAGATGAAAAGTAGATATGCCTTTTTTTGGTATCCCAGGTTTTTTCCAACGCTGGTGACGGTTGTTGGCTTGTTAGGCAGCTACATGGCGCTGCCGGGACGCCTATCTGACTCGCGGCTGCCCAGTTTTGGGATGGCACATCCAGTCAAAGCAACTAATCTGGTTTTTTCCGTACCGACACAGTATCAAGGCAAAACGGTTCGCAAAGTGGATTTAGGTACTCCAGAAAAAGTAATTGCGCTGACTTTTGATGATGGCCCCTGGCCGAAAACTACCTTGCAGGTGCTGGAAATCTTGAGGAAAAACAACATCAAGGCAACGTTTTTCTGGATCGGACGAAACCTGAAAAATTATCCCGATATTGGGCGGAGGGTAGTGCAAGACGGTCATGTCATTGGCAACCATACGTGGCATCACTGGTATTTTCATATGAATCCGGCTGTGGCTGCTGCCGAAATAGAAAATACAGCCGCCCTAATTTACAAGACGACTGGCGTCAAGACATCGCTTTTCCGTCCGCCTGGAGGCTTCCTAAACAACGGCCTAGCAGCTTACGCCCGCTCTCAAAAGTATGCGATCGTGATGTGGTCGGACGATCCGGGGGAGAACCATATCGGCAGATCTGCGCCTGTTTTAGCCAATAATGTCCTGAAAGCTGCCCGACCGGGAGAAATTATACTACTGCACGATATTCACCCCAGAACGGTGCAGGCTTTGCCAATAATTATTGCCGGACTCAAACAGCGGGGATATCGATTTGTCACGGTGCCGCAACTGTTGGCGATGCAGAAGCGGGCACAGAACCCCAAGACTGAGCCTCCAAAGGCCGCTAATTAAGAGGGAGACAGTAGGAGAGCGGGGGAGCAAAACTATCTCCCCTCTCTGTCTCTGCTGAAGTTAGAAGCGCCAAACAAGCATAAACATTTGGATAAAGCACTGATAAAAATACTGAATCTCTTATTTTTATCTCACAATTAAGTACTTAATAATATTCGTATTATAGCTGACTTTTTTATAAAAAGTATCAAAAACCACAATATATTTATAATAGCGGATAAAACAACCTACAAATTGTTTTAAAGAGAAACTAAAACGTCATTGAAGTTGTTTATTAAATAAAGTGATACTTTTTGGCCGACATCCCCCAAACTTTGTAACATAGTATTAGCGCAGAAAGAAAAGATAACTGTGCAAAGTAACGGGGAGAAAAAAGCCATGTTGGAGCAATGGAAAAATTTTGTTCCAGGAAAATGGACAGAAGAAATAGATGTCCGGGATTTTATCCAAAAAAACTACACTCCTTATGAAGGAGACGAGTCCTTTTTGCGTAGCCCCACCGAAAGAACTCACCAGCTGTGGAATCAAGTACTGGATTTAATGAAGCAAGAACGACAAAAAGGCGTGTTAGATGCCGATACAAAAGTCGTTTCAACTATAACTGCACATCAGCCCGGTTATCTTGACAAAGAGCGAGAACAAATTGTTGGTTTGCAAACAGAAAAACCGCTGAAGCGAGCAATTATGCCCTTGGGCGGTATCCGCGTGGTAAAAGCCTCCCTAGAAGCTTACGGCTACAAACTCGACCCAGAGACGGAAGAGATTTTCAGCAAATATCGCAAAACTCATAACGATGGAGTTTTCGATGCTTACACCCGTGAAATGAAACTGGCGCGGCATTCTGGAATTATCACTGGATTACCGGATGCCTACGGTCGGGGTAGGATTATCGGCGATTATCGCCGCGTAGCTTTGTACGGCGTTGACCGCTTAGTTGCGGACAAAAAAGAACAACTCAAAGAACTGGAACTCGACTCGATTGTAGAATCGGTTATTCAGTTAAGAGAAGAGATTTGCGAACAAATTCGAGCGCTGCAAGAACTCAAACAAATGGCGGCTAGCTACGGATTCGATCTTAGCAAACCCGCAGCGAATGCCAAAGAAGCCGTACAGTGGACATACTTCGCTTACCTGGGTGCCGTGAAAGAACAAAACGGTGCGGCGATGTCCTTGGGGCGAGTTGCCACGTTCTTGGATATTTATTTTGAGCGCGATTTGCAAAATGGCGATGCGACAGAAGCGCAATTGCAAGAAATTATCGACCATTTTGTGATGAAGTTACGCATGGTGCGGTTCCTGCGGACACCAGATTACAACGAACTGTTTTCGGGCGATCCAACTTGGGTAACAGAATCGATCGGCGGTATGGGTGAAGATGGGCGCACTCTCGTCACCAAGAACAGTTTCCGTTTGCTGCACACACTATATAATTTAGGCCCTGCGCCAGAACCGAATTTAACGATACTTTGGTCGGAAAGATTACCAGAAAAATTCAAACATTTCTGCACGAAAGTTTCGACCGATACCAGTTCGGTACAATACGAAAACGACGATTTGATGCGTCCGTATTACGGCGATGATTATGGAATTGCCTGCTGCGTTTCGGCGATGCGAATCGGTAAGCAGATGCAATTTTTCGGGGCACGGGCCAACCTTGCCAAAGCTTTACTGTATGCGATTAACGGTGGCAAGGATGAAAAAGCGGGAGATCGAATTGCACCTGAATTTGAACCTGTTACATCCGAATACCTGGATTACGATGAGGTGAAGGCGAAGTTCGATCGCCTGTTAGATTGGTTAGCGAAACTGTACGTTAACACCCTCAATGTCATCCACTATATGCACGACAAATACTGCTACGAACGGCTGGAATTTGCGTTGCACGATCGGGAAATTCTCCGCACTCTAGCTTGTGGCGTTGCAGGTTTGTCAGTAGTAGCAGATGCTTTCTCGGCAATGAAATATGCCAAAGTGAAAGTGCTGCGAAATGAAAGCGGTTTGGCAGTTGATTATCAAATCGAAGGCGATTTCCCGAAATACGGAAATAACGACGATCGCGTAGATAGCATTGCCGTTAACTTGGTCAAGGATTTTATGGATAAGATCCGCCAAAACAAAACTTACCGAAATGCAGTGCCAACCCAATCTGTTTTGACGATTACTTCTAACGTTGTTTACGGTAAGAAAACGGGAAATACACCCGACGGACGCAAAGCTGGGGAACCGTTTGCACCAGGGGCAAACCCAATGCACGGACGGGATACGAAAGGTGCGATCGCATCTTTAGCCTCAGTTGCCAAACTACCTTACGAACACGCCCAAGACGGCATTTCCTACACCTTCTCAATTGTGCCGAAAGCCTTGGGTAAAACAGAAGACGATCGCATCAAAAACCTGAGTGGAATATTAGATGGTTATTGCCACGATGGCGGACATCATATTAATGTAAACGTACTCGATCGCGAAACGTTGCTAGATGCCATAGACCATCCAGAAAAATATCCGCAACTCACCATTCGGGTATCGGGATACGCAGTTAACTTCATCAAATTAACTCGCGAACAACAACTCGATGTAATTAAGCGGACATTCCACGATCGCATTTAGAATATAGTAGGGTGGGCATTGCCCACCCTATTGTTTCCAGGAGTTCCATCTCTGTTCGATCGCCAAAATTTGAGGATTTTTGATGTCAACGCCAATCTCTATTTCCGAATCTTCTCAAAATCAGAATGTCGTCGGACAAATTCATTCTGTAGAAAGTTGCGGAACAGTTGATGGCCCAGGTATCCGCTTCGTTATTTTTACAAAAGGTTGTCCTCTGCGTTGTTTGTATTGCCACAATCCCGATTGTCGTCCCATGACTGATGGCAAACAAGTCACCGTCGATGAATTAATTGCAGAGATTGAAAAGTACAAATCTTATATGCGCTTTTCTGGCGGTGGCGTTACTGTCAGCGGTGGCGAACCTTTGATGCAGCCTCATTTTGTCGCGGAAATCTTCAAACGCTGCAAAAAGCTGGGTATTCACACAGCATTAGATACTTCCGGTTATGCGGATTTAGAACACGCCGCCAAACCAGTGCTTGAGTACGCTGACTTGGTGTTATTGGATATCAAATCCTTTGAACCGGAAACTTACTTTAAGGTTACCAGCGTTCCCATCGAACCTACTCTAAAATTAGCCAAATATCTGAGTGAAATTAACAAACCAACTTGGATTCGGTTTGTTTTGGTACCGAATCTCACGGATGACCCTGCTAACATTGAAGGACTTGCTAGTTTTATCTCCACGTTGGGAAATATAGAAAAGGTGGAGGTACTGCCTTTTCACAAGATGGGCGAGTACAAATGGGAACAGTTGGGTTATGATTACCAACTCAAAGATACCCAACCGCCAACAGCAGAGTTAGTGCAACGAACGGTAGATATCTTTAAAAAATACGGTCTGGCAGTCGTATCGTGAAATTTCCACATAATATCTGTGGAATTATGGAGAAATTCGTGCTAAAAAATGATGCAAAACCTGCATTGAAGAACGAAGCAAAAAGCAGGCGATCGCAATTACTCCACCCCCTAGCTTCTTCCTCGTTAACAGGGAAGGGGTACTGCATAAAAAGCTTAAATTTTGCTGAATATCATCCCTGACCTACAAATGCCTCAACAAGCGTTTTCAACTGTAAATAAATATGGAAGATAATTCCCAAATGTCGAAAAAGTAATATATACTTAGAACAGAAAGGTAGATAGGAACCTAAAAAAAGTTCAAGAAAAAGTTAATCGGATAGTTTCTCTGGGTAAAATATAAATAGATAAACAGGCAAGACGTTATCCAGAGAAACAAAGCCAGCCCAAAAAATTTCCATCCTCAACATCAATATAGCCAGAGCGTTCTGGTTGTAAACCCTATCTCGATCGCATTCAGCCAGATCCTAAAGGAATCCTCATGACAGTCACAAACATAACCGAACTGGAAGCCTTAATTGCACGAGTTAAAGCAGCGCAAGAAAAATATGCGACTTACACCCAAGAACAGGTGGATGTTATCTTCAAAAAAGCCGCACTTGCAGCCAATACCCAACGCATCCCGTTAGCCAAGATTGCGGTTACCGAAACCGGAATGGGAGTGGTAGAAGATAAAGTGATTAAAAACCACTTCGCTTCCGAAATTATCTACAACAAATATAAGCACGAAAAAACCTGCGGCGTTATCGAAGAAGATAAATCATTTGGATTCCAAAAAATTGCGGAACCAGTGGGTATTTTGGCAGGTATTGTGCCGACAACAAACCCAACTTCGACGGCGATTTTCAAAGCCCTTCTCGCCCTGAAAACCCGCAACGCGATTATCTTTTCGCCTCACCCACGGGCGAAGAAATGCACGATCGAAGCCGCGAAAATCGTCCTGAAAGCAGCAGTAGAAGCTGGTGCGCCACCAGATATCATCGGTTGGATTGACGAACCCACCGTACCGCTTTCCCAAGCTTTAATGCAACACCATGATGTGAAGCTGATTCTCGCTACAGGTGGCCCAGGAATGGTGAAAGCTGCCTATTCTTCAGGACACCCATCATTAGGCGTAGGCGCGGGAAATACCCCAGCAGTAATTGATGAAACTGCCCATATTAAAATGGCTGTATCTTCAATTTTGTTGAGTAAAACATTCGACAACGGCATGATTTGCGCCAGCGAACAATCGGTGGTGGTTGTCGATTCAGTTTACGACACGGTTAAAGAAGAATTTCTGGAAAGGGGCGCTTATTTCCTCAATCCAGAAGAACGAGAAAAAGTCGCCAGTAAAATTAGCGTCAACGGACGTTTGAATGCGGAAATCGTCGGACAATCGGTAGAAACTCTCGCGAAATTAGCTGGAATTACCGTTCCGCCAGACACCAGAGTGCTGATTGGCGAAGTCGAAGAAATCGGCCAAAACGAACCTTTTTCGTTTGAAAAACTCTCGCCGATTTTGGCAATGTATCGGGCGAAAAACTACCAAGAAGCGGTAGAAAAAGCCGATGCTTTAATTACTTTTGGCGGACACGGACATACTTCTGTATTGTATACAGCCCCATCCAATCAAGAACACATCAAATATTTTGAATCGAAGATGGAAACAGCCCGCGTGCTGATTAATACGCCATCTTCGCAAGGTGCGATCGGCGACCTCTACAACTTCCGCCTCGATCCTTCTTTGACTCTCGGTTGCGGTAGCTGGGGCGACAATTCGGTATCGGAAAATGTTGGCCCTCAACACTTGCTGAATATCAAAACCGTCACCGAACGCCGAGAAAATATGTTGTGGTTCCGCATCCCGCCCAAGGTGTATTTCAAATATGGTTGTTTGCCAGTGGCGTTGCGAGAATTAGCGGGGAAAAAACGGGCATTTATCGTTACCGATAAACCGCTATTTGACTTGGGCGTAACGGATAAAGTTACTGAAATTCTGGATGAAATC
>NZ_JACJUP010000255.1:0-6973 GCF_014748295.1 Planktothrix sp. FACHB-1355
CCGATCGCACTCTCCCCCCGACTCCCCCCAAAGCCAAAATCCCTCACCGATCGTCGATTTAACAGACGCACCCGAACTAACTAACTTTTACGATCGCACTTCCGAACTATCTACCCTCAAAGAGTGGATTTCCGAAGCACGCACGCGCTTGATAACTATATACGGATTAAGTGGAATTGGCAAAAGTTCGATCGCACTCAAACTCATCGAAGAAATCCAAACCGAATTCGATTACATTATTTGGCGAAGTCTCAGTGACACTCCCACACTTTCAGTACTGCAAACCGAACTCAAACAATTTTTTTCGCGATCGCAACAAAACCCATTACCCGCAGTCATCGATTATTTGCGTTGCGATCGCTGTTTAGTCATCCTTGACGATGTGCAGAATATTTTTAAAAGCGGTCAATTAGCCGGACAATATTTAGCACAATATGAAGATTATAGCAAATTCTTTAAACAAATTGCCACATCGTGTCACCAAAGTTGTTTAATCCTCCTCAGTTGGGAAAAGCCGAGAGAAGTCGCTACGTTAGAAGCAGAAAACCGCTCCACGCGCACGTTACACCTGAAAGGGTTAGGAGAACAAGCAGAAGAAATTTTGAGAGAAAAAGGTTTAACAGATGAGCAGAACTGGTCAGAATTAATTAGACTCTATCAAGGTCATCCTTGCTGGTTAAATATCATAGCTTCAACAATACAGGATTTATTTAACGGTAGCGTATCTCTGTTTTTAGCAGAACAAAATGAGATATTTTTAGGTGACTTAGAACACATTTTAGAATCTCAGTTAGAGCGTTTATCCGAGTCAGAAAAAAAGGTGAGCTACTGGTTAGCCAGTCAAGCCGAATCTGTAGATATTTCACAACCAGGCGATCGCGAATTATCTAAATCGGAATTTTGGCAAATCATCCAATCATTAGGGCGACGCAGCTTAGTGGAAAAAGTGCAAATGGGAGCGCGATCGCACTTTCACATCAATCCTGTATTTAAAGCCTATATTCAATCCAAATCAAATCCTCTCGCCGAAAAACAGTTGTAATTGTAGGTTGGGTTGAGCAAAGCGAAACCCAACTATTTATATCTTCATAAGTTGGGTTTCGTCCCTCAACCCAACCTACAAGGTTAGCTGCTTATTCGAGTAATTGTAGGTTGGGTTGAGCAAAGCGAAACCCAACTATTTCTCTCCTCACAAGTTGGGTTTCGTCCCTCAACCCAATCTACAAGTTTAGCTAAATCTACAGCCCCAGTCCAGTAAAAGAGGTTGACAAAAGCAACATAATGTGGGCTTGGCTTTAGACCCCGGCAGGGCGAAGCATTTGGACAGAAAATTTTGGGTTTTGTGCAATAAATTGTCGCCCAAATGCTTCGCCCCTACATAACACATATTTCGTTGTTTTTGTCAATTTATTCTACTGGACTGGCTCTCTAAGACTTTTTGGTGTGAATTTTGTCAAAGATAGCGCCGTCATCGAAGAATTTATTCTGAATGTTACCCCAACCTCCTAAATCTTTAGCTGTAAAGAGCGTTTGCACTTGGGGAAATTTCTTTTCCACTTCTTTTGCTACCGTGGGATCGACGGGACGAAATCCTACCGCAGCAAACTCTCGCTGAGCTTCTGGGGTGTAGAGAAATTTCACAAATGCTTCTGCAATTTCGCGAGTGCCGTGTTTATCGACATTTTTATCCACAACAGCAATAGGATTGTCGATCGATATATTTACATCCGGTACGGTATACGGAAGTTTGTCGCCAAATTGTTCCGAGAGAATCATTTCGTTTTCATAGGTAATCAAGGCATCTCCCTTACCTTGTTTAAAGAACAGATCGCTGGCTGCACGCGCACTTGCGGGTAGCACAGGTGCATTTTTGTAAACTTTGGTAGTTAAGTCCAGCGCTGTATTATCATCCCCACCAGTTCTGGTGACAAAACCCCAAATAGCAAGAAAATTCCAGCGGGCTCCGCCAGAAGTTTTGGGGTCGGGAGTCATTACGTTTATGCCATTTTTTGCTAAGTCTGCCCAATTTTTAATATTTTTGGGGTTACCTTCGCGAGTAGCAATTACACCTACAGATTTGGTCACAATTCCATCTGATGGTGCTTCTGTTTCCCAACCCGGTTGAATTAAACCTGCCTTGACAATTTTATCGACATCAAGCGCGAGTGACAGGTGTACAACGTCTGCTTCCAAACCATTAATTACAGCAGTAGCTTGGGAACCGGAAGCACCATAGCTACCGTTGACGGTGACGTTTTGGTTGTGTTCTTTTTTCCACTGCGCTTCAAATTTGGGAATGATGCGATCGTAGGCAGCTTTGGTGACAGAGTAAGAAACTAAGGTGAGCTGAACGTTATTTTTGTTACCAGTAGCGTTGGCGGCTCCACCGGAATCAGAAATTTTGCCCCCACAGGATGCGATCGCAATGCTCAAGCTAGTTCCGATCAAAAATAAGAAAACAAAGCTTTTTACAGAACTGAAATTTGACCGATTTCCTACCTCGCGTCCCCATAGCTGTCGAACAGCCTGCAATGCTCTCACAAAATAAATCACGATTTGCTCGATCGAGTACCTCCCCACTTTGGGAGTATTTTGCCACTTGCTCATCACAATCCTCCGATAATCTACGATATCTTGAGCGAGATACCGGACTTTGTGGTTATTATAAGGCTTGGTTGCAACACTCGTTTCTCATCGTGCAAGAAGCTTTACAAATTCTTGTGGGGTAGGCATCCTGCCTGCCGTTGAGATTCTTTTGGAGGGGATGTCTATTCAATTCCGGGGCGTGTGGTAGTTTAAAGCGCTTCCACGATTCCTCAAAATTCGCGACTTTAATAATAAATAAAATTTATCAATTTAACAAAAAAGAGCATTTGAATCTATCATGAATAAACTTTAAAGTAAAACTTATAGCGATCGCTTTCGTCAGTTAAGGCGTTTTTAATCGCTGAAACCCTTGATTTTAGCCCCTAACTATACCCTTGGCATTCAACTCAAGCTGTGGCAAAACTCACTGCTTAGGTCACATTTGGTTAAATTTGGCTTACGTTGGTCGGGTAGCCACTCGTGCCACTGGCAGTTTCAATATCTCAACAGCCGATGGGCTGGTTCAAGGCATTAGCCATAAGTATTGCAAACACATTCACAAAAAGGATGGGTATTCCTATGCACAGTAATTTGGACATTTTAGGGGTATTGAACCCCATAAAATGTCCGCCGTTTCCTCCCACCACTGACCCTACGGGTACAGTGGGGGTCTCCACGGGGGAAGACAGATGAAAATTTTACTTTTAAGCGTCCACCCTCCACATGGGGGCGGATCGGCTCACTCCAGCCAAGAACTAGCCTGTGGATTACGCAGCCTTGGGCATGAAGTTCTGCACATTGCGCCCTACAAAACTGCAACTCATCTAGCGCAATATCCTGGATTGATGTGGATTCAGGCTGACTTTCCTGGGGATTTAAATATTAGCGCACAGGCGCAATTAGATATCGATCGCCAAGTGCAAGCAGCCTATCTAGAAAATGGCCCTTTCGACATAGTAATTCTCGGTCGCGAATCTTTTCTCTGGCACCTTGAAGCCGTCCGCTCGGTTCATCGCGATAAACCAGTCGTACTTATAGTTCGGGGTGCTTACATCAATAGTCTTGCTGGAAGCAATTCCATTGACATTGCGGTCAAAGAACAATTGCTTAACCTTTATCGAGGCTGCGACAAAATTGTTTGTATTGCTCGGCATCTTGCCACATCTATTAACCGAGTAGTTGGCGTCAACAACACAATTTTCTTACCAAACCCGATTCATCTTCCGCCTTTCAATCCTACTACTAATCTTCCCGCTTTCAACATAAACTCTAATTACGATCGAAGACAAAAAGAGCCGATCCGTTTGCTGATGGCAGCTCAACTCAAGGCAAGAAAAAAACCGTTAGATGCAGTAGAAATTGTCCGAATTTTGGTTAGCAATGGAGAAGATGTTCACCTAACTGTGTGTGGAGATGGCCCAGATAGAGGAGAAATGTTAAACCGCATCCACCGCTATGGACTGGAAAAACAAATAGTCCTCAAAGGTAGCGTCTCCCGGCAACAAGTACTCGATTGTTTGAATAATGTAGAAACGGTATTACTTTGCTCGGATAATGAAGGGCGACCCCGCGTGCTACAAGAAGCGATCGCAGCTGGTAAAGGAGTAGTCGCCTACGATAATCCCGGTTCCCGCGAAGTAGTCAATGAATGGTTGAATCAATGGCCTTTGGGTCATCTGGTTCCGATTGGAGATATTCTTGCTGCTAGCAGAGCAATTTCAGATTTAGCCGCATATTTTCGGTCAAAACCCGATCCTTTACCTCCCCCACAATTACCTAACCCGATTGAAGTGCTTTATCAGTATGAATCGATGCTTGAAGATTTAAAAGTGCGATCGACAAAACCGGAATTAGGCGCTATCCACCGTTAAAATTTTGTTTTTGGCATTTATTTAATATGCCAGTTAGTTAAATCCTAAATCAATCATATCTCCAAAACCAAAAAGCGCCCCCCTAAAAGGAGAGCGCTTTTTGTTTAGCTAAATCTCAAACTTAGCCATTGATAGCAGGAGCAGTCATAGCAACCGGAGCTTGTACACCAGCAGCCAAATCCAGAGGGAAGTTGTGAGCATTGCGCTCGTGCATCACTTCCATACCCAGGTTAGCGCGGTTGATAATATCAGCCCAAGTTCCAATCACGCGACCTTGCGAATCCACAACCGATTGGTTAAAGTTGAAACCGTTCAGGTTGAAAGCCATTGTGCTGACACCCAAAGCGGTGAACCAAATACCAACTACCGGCCATGCACCCAAGAAGAAGTGCAGAGAACGGCTGTTGTTGAACGAAGCGTATTGGAAAATCAAACGTCCGAAGTAACCGTGTGCAGCTACGATGTTGTAGGTTTCTTCTTCTTGACCGAACTTGTAGCCATAGTTTTGGCTTTCATTTTCAGTGGTTTCGCGAACCAAAGAAGAAGTGACCAAAGAACCGTGCATAGCGGAGAACAAGCTACCGCCGAACACACCAGCTACACCCAGCATATGGAAGGGGTGCATCAGGATGTTATGCTCTGCTTGGAACACGATCATGAAGTTGAAGGTTCCAGAGATACCCAGAGGCATACCATCAGAGAAGCTACCTTGACCCAAGGGGTAGATCAAGAATACTGCGGTGGCAGCAGATACAGGTGCGCTGTATGCTACGCAGATCCAAGGACGCATACCCAAGCGGTAGCTGAATTCCCACTGACGACCCATGTAGCAGAAGATACCGATCAGGAAGTGGAAAATCACCAACTGGTAGGGGCCACCGTTGTAGAGCCACTCATCTAAGCTGGCTGCTTCCCAGATTGGGTAGAAGTGCAAGCCAATGGCGTTAGAGGAAGGAACAACAGCACCGGAGATGATGTTGTTGCCGTACAACAGGGAGCCTGCTACGGGTTCGCGGATACCATCGATGTCTACTGGAGGAGCCGCGACGAAGGCGATGATGAAGCAGGTAGTAGCGGTTAAGAGGGTGGGGATCATCAGGACGCCGAACCAGCCGATGTAGAGGCGGTTTTCGGTGCTAGTGACCCACTCGCAGAACCGTTCCCAGACGTTAGCGCTGGAGCGCTGTTGAATGGTGGTGGTCATGATTGGATGATTGCTATGTATTTTTCGAGGTTCGAGGTAGTGTTTTCTCTACCTGTTTATAGATTAATCCCTATATTTAGTTTTGTAAAGGGTTTTTGATGTTTGTTTTTATTGGTTACTTTTATCAGTGTTATAAGCTGGACTTATCTAACTTGACACACTTACTCTAAGCTTCCAGAAGGGAAAAAGGAGAGTTTTAAGTCAAAACTTAACATTCTCCAATCCCCAATTCCCCATACCCTGGATCACACAGGCGAAAGAGGCTGAAACTTAATACCAGCAAGAGTTTCCTTCATATTCAAAGCCAAAAGTCGCTTCACCGACTGATAAACCCAGTGAATAGTGCGTTGCGAATCCTGGCAGGTCTTTTGAAATCCTAGAGCTTGGCGCATCTCTTCATATACCGGATTTAAGGATACTGTATACAAATCGCAAAGATTGGGGAAGTCAGCCTGCATCTGCATTAAGCTTTTCTGCACATCCTCTGCAAACTCACAAACAGTTGTCTGATCTATATAAGGATTATCGATCAGCCAAGTGCGGACATAGACG
This sequence comes from Planktothrix sp. FACHB-1355, assembly GCF_014748295.1. Lineage (NCBI taxonomy): Bacteria > Bacillati > Cyanobacteriota > Cyanophyceae > Oscillatoriales > Microcoleaceae > Planktothrix > Planktothrix sp. FACHB-1355. The sequence continues at coordinate 6,214 of NZ_JACJUP010000255.1, forward strand.
CAAGTGCATTCCGGGTCACCAGGGACAGCCATCTTAAAAGCATCGTTCTGGACATCGGCACTTATGAAGAGAGTTTTGCCAGGAGGAATAAAGAAATTAGGCTCCGACTCGCTAGCCGTGGGATATAAAATGTAGATTCCCACAGCATTGTGATTGTCAGAACGACGCAGCACCCGTATACCTTTTGGGTATTGCCCAGCCCAATTACGCAATACCTTAACCAGCTTGTGAGGCGCAGCGGACTGATCTTTTGCCAAACGGTTATAGTAGCGAGCCATCAAATTCGCCAGGGGAACCGCATCGGTTTCCGGGTTAAAGTCATCTGGCCTAACTTGTGCGGTTTCCGGCGATTTCAAGGCGTCGGTCAGTTCCGGTAAAGGACGAATTTGAATACAAATACTTTGACCGTCGAATTCTTTTTCGATTAAACCGATCGCCGCCAGTCGATCGATCATCATACCAGCAGCGCGATCGCTCCCCCGCTCTTTTTGCGAGTAGAATATCTCCGATGCCTCCCGGTGAGTGCAGGCGACCGCCCCTTGCGGCAAATCTAAATGTTTCAGCGGTGACGCCAAGCGCTTCCCTAACTCGTGTTGCTGCTTCAGCAGTAAATAAGCCCACAACCGCACAAAGTACTCTGCCCGCCGACGGGTCAGCCCAGCTCGCTTCACCAGTCTGGCAGTGTAGATGCGCTGTTGCTCAAGCGGAAACCACTTATCTAAATATTCTGGCTTCATACGATCAGATCGGAAGAGCGTCG
>NZ_JACJUP010000256.1:0-6956 GCF_014748295.1 Planktothrix sp. FACHB-1355
ACAGCTAAGCCTGCCTGTTGTATGTAATAAGTCATGAGTTTCATGTCTGTCAAGCTATCTTCAACTACTAATACTGTGGTCATATACTCCTCTCAAATCGGGAAAAGGTGACACGAGATCTATCTTGGTCATCGGTCATGAGAAACCAACTCAGGCTCCTGAAAAACGACATCAAACCTTTAAGAAGTTTGATAGCGTAATAATTGAGGCTCAGAGTCTGACACTGGTGAAGAGTTCAAATGTTTTCGTAGGGCTGCCAGTACTTTGTTAGCTACTACCGGTTTAGACAAAAAGTCAGTTGCTCCCACCATTTTGGCACGAACTCGATCGACTATCCCGTCATTGCCCGTAAGAATAATCACAGGTGTGTTTTTAAAAGATGAAATTCTGCGAATTTGGGCGCAAATTTCGTAGCCGTTGGCAACTGGCATAACCAGGTCTAGAAAAATTACATCTGGCTTGTGTTGCAACAGCAGTGGCAAAGCTTGCATAGAATCTTTGATACTCAAAAATTTATAGCTAGCTTTAAGGAGAATATCCTCCATTATTTGGCAATCCAGCGTACTATCCTCCACATATGCCACTAAAGGTCTTGATGGTATTGAAACTGTCGGTGGTGGTGGCGGTGGCGGCGGTGAGGGTAAAGGTTTGGCTATTGGTATTTGCTGCAATGGTTCCGTGGGAGGAATTTCTGTTTCTCCTCTGCTTTGTGCGGTTTGTGGGGGTGGAGTTGTGGCGGTTGTGCCCGGTTTGGGCAAGTCCGCAATTTCTACGAGTCCGATGATTTTTTTTCGGATATAAGGCGTGAGCGATCGCACTAGCGTTAGTAAATCTTGCTTCACAAGAAGTGCCAAATCTCGGAGACTTCGTTTTCCATCAATCACCTTCACCAGCGTTTGGTAAACGCGAGGGGAAGCCAACTTTTGCAGTTCCTCCGCTTGTTTCAGCACAGGCGCTAAATTGGGCGATAAATTCGCCAAACCAGCACTGCGCCAAGTTTCCCAAGCTTGTTGGGACTCTTGCAAAGCTTGGGCTGGGCTAATTAGGGTTAGCGACGCATCTAAAACTTCTTCTTGAGTACAAGTGTAAGTCAGCTGCTGTTTTTCTTGATGCTGGAGGATATCGAACAAAACTTCTGCTACTGTACTCTTGATTGCAGCTACAGCCTGTTCTCCCGCAATCTTCTGCCTCTTCACCAAGACGGTTAAAATTTGATACTCCCAGTATCTGGTTATATCGGTCTCTCTGAGGCGAATGCTGTTGGAAGCGATCTGAGGAAAGTACTGACTGAGATACCTGTACCACCGCCTGTGCGGATGTGTTCCCCCGGTAGCCCAGACAAGGCGACCGAGGCAAAAGTAAAGGCTCCAAGTCGTCGCTCCCTGTACGTCAAGCCTCCCACTGAACTGCCTCTGGCTGTAAATTTGTATTTGGTCGCTCAGCTTGTCAATAGCTAAATCGTTGGTAGTCATCCTGGTTCCTTAGCGGCATTTTCAAACAATTTCTGCGTTCTGGATTACATATATATATCTTACTTTTGATGGATAGAAAAAAACTAAATTTTATAATTCTTAAAAAAATCTTAACAAAAAACAATATGATATGCAAACTAACAAATCCCCTTACCGTTAGTTCTCCAGAGTATGACATCACATTTATTGTTAAATCTAAGTACTAACCCTGAAAAAGTAAGTTTTAACCACTGCATTAACTCTGGGTATATACAAAATCCACTCCGCTATAGCCGAGCGCAAAAAATTGCAGCAATTTCTTTTGACAAACTGCTTTATTTGTCAATGTTTCTTAACAAGAGTATCTTCAACCACCACCCTCAGCTCGCCGATTTGGTTCAGTCATCAGGGTGTAGTGAAGTCTTGGTAGCCACTTGTGAGTTTAAGAAAAGCCCTCAACAGAGATATTCTTATATTATCGCTTATTTTCTAAATAGGAAACGAGAATTTTACCTAAATAGGACATTGTTGTGGAAACTAACAAAATTGGTAAATGATTTCAATGTCAAGTAATTTATCAATCAAATTGACAAAGAATTTTGGATAAGGTTTTTGCGTTACGAACAGTTTTAATGCTTAATTTACGCCACTTTCTGCATGGCGAACTACTTAGCTAAAGTTAGGGGATATCGCAGTCGATTCCGAACGCAAAGTTTTGGTATAATTCAACTGAATCTTATTTTACTATCGGCAAGCTTCCGAATCAAGTCAGCGATCGCTCCATATCCTTGCGTACAGATGCAGAAATACGGATATGGATCGAGCGGCAATATTACAAATAGCCATGTAATATCGTGCAATTGACCCGATTGCAGCCTTTTTTAGCTCGATTGGCTACAGAGAAACCCGGTTTCTTTGCTACCACCCGTTAGACTCGGCTAGTTTTACTCGCTAATCTCCCGTTCGTTTCGATCCCATCTTTAATCAAAACCTTTAAATATATTTTTTTGATAAAGATTACGTACAACTACTGATAAAGTCTAGTTCTTATATGTCATAATTACTTGATATTAATCGTGAATAGATGGTTGAAAGCGAAAAGCCTTCAGTAATTTCCACAAGCTTTTGGAGATACTAGATTTGGATACAACAATTTTCACAATAAGCAACGCAACAGAATTTACCACCATTGCTGATATAAGCGGCCCATTTTCGTACTTTGATACTGTCTCCATTAATCATGTAGGAACGATCGATTTTTTGGTATGTTGAGCAACAAGCGACACCAAAATAAGGATTCGCTCACACTCAGTTTATATATTGGTCGCCATTCATCTCCCGTTACAGTCGAAGACTTAACGGCAGTCCTCTAGCTTCATTCCAGATAGACATCTTTCGCGCCCCCGATCCTGTTCCTCAATCTGTTCCGGAACATAATTGGGAATTGACTTTACTCGCATTTGGTGATATGGGTGCGGGTGCGGTACTCAAACGCAAACAGAAACGCCTATTCAACTCGACACCATAGACAAAGAAACAATCGATCGCGGAAATTTACCCTTTAACATTGGGATTACCGGACAAGGCAATTGCTCCTGCAAATTCTCCGGCTTACTCCAAGTAAAAGGCGCTTGTTTCGCAGCAGACATCCACAGCAAACGTTTCGCCCGCGTCATCGCCACGTAGAGAAGACGAAATTCCTCAGCTGTTTTCAAATATCCCGCCTTTTCCCAAGCTTCCGTAACTTCCGGTAAAGCAGATTCACCGTGAAGGCTGGCGCGAATTTGCGCCCGTGCCACCTCTGCTAAAGTAAAATCACCGAGAAACTGAGTCGGTGTCGGTATCCGCAGATTGCCGGGAATCATCGCCGCGTGCAAAAACGGGATAAATACGTAATCCCAATCTAGCCCTTTCGCTTTGTGCATCGTGACGATCGTCAGCTTGCCCGGTTGAGTATACTGACTGTCATTGCCTTCCGTATCGACAGGTTCAAATCTTTCCGAACTGACGATTTCGCTGAGGGCATTGAGAGTACTCGGCATCGAATTGTCACCCGCAGTTTGTCGGACTACCCGTTCGGCTAATTTGTCAGCCGTGGCAAGTTCCGTTGGGTCATAATTTAAAGCTAAAGCTAGAAAAGTAATCAACTGGTAATGGGGCAACTCTATCCTGGCGCGAAGTAACTTTGTACAAAAACGACGCGCCTTCAGCACTTGTTCTGTCTGCGGTGGGTCGAGAGGGCCGGGATAAAGGAATTGTTCTGGTAAACTGGCAAGCGCGTTGAGGTCTTGCGGGGGAATTAACTGGCGTTGCACCAGCACTTCTAAGGCAGCTTTTAAGTAGTCGGGAGAATGGGGTCGATCGACAAATTGCAACAGAGATAATATTTCTGCCGGTACTTTCGTGTAGAGAGTGTGCTGAACTACATCATATATATCTATGCGATCGCCATATTCTTCTTTTAGTTGTTGGTGAACAAATCGCCCTTGGTCGTTTGTCCGCACTAACACAGCTGCCGATCGCTTCTCCGTGGGATACTGGGCAAATAGTTCCAGCACTCGCTCACCGATTAACTTGACTGAGTGATGAACATCGCGAGGCGTGTAAATTTCCAATCCCCGACCGACTGGATCTGGGTTAGCATCCGGTTGCGGGTCATCCGCTGTCACTGGCAGAATTTTCTGAGGGCGAAAAGGTTGTTCTGTACCTGCCAATTGGGAAGTATTCACCCACTCAAGCACAAAATTAGCCGCATCGATAATAATTTGGCTGCTGCGACCGGCTCTATCCATTGTTGCCAGCAACCTATTTGATTCGCAATCAGAACAAAAACGACGAAAATAAATCGGATCGGCAGGAGTGAAGGTGGAGTTGATCGCTTGATTGGGGTCGCCAACGCGCACTAAATTCGGCGGTGCGTTGGGATTACTGGGGTCGGTGGCGAGAATTTCCAATAATTTGGTTTGTAAGGGAGATGAATCTTGCGCTTCGTCTTCAAAAACGGCAAAAACTTGGTTTTGCCAGAGACGACGTATATTTTCGTTTTCCAATACTCGCAAAGCGGCGAGAATCATTTCGTCGTAGTCGATGAAGTCACGCGATCGCAATAAATCCTGATAATTCTCGTACAATCCCGCTGCGATCGCTAAAATTCCATAATCATCCCGCGTTTGTTCGCTCAATTCCCACAACTTTGCGGGCAAATAGCCGGAACTTTTTGCTTCGTGAATCACCGTTTGTGCTAAAGAAGGCAACACCTCTGTACGCAAAACCGACTGACGGCGCAACCGTTCCGTTTCCTCCCCATCAAATTGCTGCCCTGCTACTAAAATTTGATAGCGACGGGGATTTGCCGCGATCCATCGCTCTACCGCAGCGCGAATCAAACGGTGACTGCGATCGGGTGTCACTACCGTCACATTATTTAAATTTAAACCGGAAAGTTGGGGATGGCGGCTGGCAATATTCAGCGCTAAACCGTGTAACGTCTGGACAACAAAGCCTATTTGCGGTAATGACAAATCCTCTCGCAAATATCTGCGAATTTTGGCTTTGATATTGGCAGCAGCGGAACGAGTAAAAGTGACGACGACGAGCTGGCGACGGCTATGCAGTTGATTGCGTGCGATCGCGATCGCCGCCGCACCCGCCATACCCGTAGATTTACCCGCACCGGGAACCGCAGAAACCGCCAGCGGGCCTGTTTGCCAATCTGCCATTTGCCGCTGTCCCGATCGCAGACGATCGCGAATCAGCTGCAAAGCCTGCTCTTTGTTGTGTGTCATTTGTTAAAAGTCAGTTGTCAGTTGTTTGAGGTCAGTGTCAGCTTCTGACCGCTGACATAAGATCGGAGTACAACCCACAGCATAATAAGCTTCATGGAACTGCTGCACCAGCCTCAAGATATCGTTGCCCAACGATATACAATAATTGACATTTTAGGGCAAGGTGGAATGGGGACAACTTACGAGGCAGAAGATTTGCAAACTCGTAAGCGAGTGGCGATCAAAGCGCTGTCTCTCAACCGTATGGCTGACTGGAAAGTCTTAGAACTGTTTGAACGAGAAGCCAGCGTCCTTTCCCACCTCAACCATCCCGCCATTCCTCGTTATATAGATTATTTTCAGGTAGAAACAAACAATAACCAGTCTTTCTACCTAGTCCAAGAATTGGCAGAAGGGCGATCGCTCTTTTCTTTGGTGCAAAGCGGTTGGCACGCCACCGAAACCGAGGTTAGACAGCTAGCTGCCCAAATTTTAGATGTTTTGAGTTACCTGCACGCACTTACACCACCCGTTATCCACCGCGATATCAAACCCCATAACATCATCAGGAGAGAAGACGGACAAATATTTTTAGTGGATTTTGGTTCGGTAAAAGCCACTTATCAGAATACAATTACTGGTGGCAGTACGGTTGTGGGTACCTACGGCTACATGGCACCAGAGCAGTTTCGGGGGCAAGCTTTCGCCGCTACCGATCTCTACGGTTTGGGGGCAACTTTGCTGTTCGTTTTGACTCATCGATCGCCTGCGGAATTTCCTTCTCGCCAGCTCAAGATTAATTTCCGCTCTCAGTCACAATTTTCCTCGGAATTCGCGGACTGGTTGGACAAGCTGCTGGAACCGACAGTAGAAAATCGATTTTTATCAACCAAAGAAGCACTTTCTGTGCTAAAAGGCAATGGCGTTCTCGTCCCCAAACTTCGGCGTCCCGCAGGTACTCGCGTCGCTTTGACAAAAACCGATCGGCTTTTGGTGGCAGAAATTCCCCGTCAGGGATGGCAATACTGGGATTTGTTCAATTTTGTGTCTGGATTGATGTGGCTGGCAATCTCATCTTTTCTGTTTTCTTTTTACCGCTTGGTTTTTTACAGTCCATTTTTCTGGCTGTTTCCGCTAGGGGCAATTCTTTTAGGAATGTTCGGTTTAGTCAAGCTGAAAGATTCGGTGTTTAAATTGCTGGGTCGCACGAAACTGGAAATTGACAGGCAAAACTTCCGACTGCGATGGTCGTTTCTGGGGGTATTTTACCAAGTGCAGGGACGCACTCAGGATATCGATCGCGTAGAAGTGAGTAAATTTGTGCCGACCGAGGATGAGCTGCTGGCAAAATTGAAAGGCCAAATACCTCGCTCGGTGACAGCTTGCGCTTTCGTGGAAGGTGTTCGCACCCATCGTTTCGGTTTTTGGTTAACGCCGATTGAAAAAGACTGGTTGACGCAGGAAATAGCAGCTTTCGTGAAGAAACCTCTGTTATTGCGATGAAAATTTCTCGTCATCACCTGGGGTTGGCAATAGCTTTCGCACTGGGAATAACTCTCAGATTTTGGCATCTCGATTTCAAGCCTTTGTGGTTGGATGAAGTCATCACTGCTTTAATTACATTGGGGCGATCGTACAGCGATGTGCCTGTAGAAGTGGTTTTTCCCATCAGCCGCTTACCGGAAATATTTACTTTCAATTCAGCTGCTACTTGTCCGGAAATTGCCCGCACCCTTGCTAC
>NZ_JACJUP010000257.1:0-6914 GCF_014748295.1 Planktothrix sp. FACHB-1355
GGATACACCACAAATTATGTAAATTGTTCTATCGTAAGTAAGGTTAAGCAGAGATTGATAGTAAAAATAAAGATAGTATAGGCTTTAAAGTGATAAAGCAAAAGCTAGAGCTCGATTTTGGGTGTATCTTTTCAAAGCATCAACTCTTAGGCTAACTCCAAGAAAGTTGATCGGGACAACTGTATTTTCATAAAAATAAATCGGGCTGGTCGCCTTCGAGTCCCTAATTTATGGTTGAACTTAACATAAACACTACTTATTCGCAAAAGTCTAATAGTTGTGCAGACGTGGATAAAGGAAAACTGAATCGTCGTTTCTCCCAGCGTCTCGAAGCAAGCCTAAGTCCGATGGAAAGCTGGGGATTCGGGCTTTCCGGTTTGTTGCTATGGCTTGGTACCGCACCGAGTATGCACGCAGAGTTAGGGCCGAAAGCAATTTTTGTATGGTTGCCGGGAGCGATCGTCGGTATTATGCTGAACCTGCAAATCAAGCGCCTGGGTATTCAGTGGCCGAAAGTATCGGGAGGAACGCCCAATTACACGACCAGACTACTGAAAAGCTATCCCGGACTGGCTCGCTATGCAGCGATCGGCTATCTTTTGGGATGGGTATCGGTACCGCCGATGAATGCCATTATACTCACCGATTTAATCGAGGCGACTCTTTCTCCGCTTGGCATTTCGTGTCCGGTAACGTTGTTGAGAATTGGATTTACTTTACTTCCTTTTCTAGTAGCTTTTAGCGGCACGAGAGCTTTGGGAATTTTGCATTCATGCTTTGTCTTTCCAGCAATAGGATTGCTACTCGCTTTTGGCATTCAAGGAATTGGATGGTTAAGTTTAGCAAGCGACAGTCCCGGTTTTTTTCCCAGCAGTGGGTTAGAAATACAAAATCTGCCGCCGCTCAATTTTGTGGAATGGGCGAAGTGGTTTTTTATTGCCGTATATGCCGTTTACGGTTGCGAAACTGCTTCTTCGTTTGTGGCAGATAGCAAAAACCCCAGAGTCACCTTGCGTTGTTTAGATTTTGCTGCCTGGTTAATTGTGCCAGTGTATCTGGGTGGTTCTTGGGTACTGATGCAGTTGGCAAATGCTTCCGAAATTGGCAACAATGCTTTTTTAAATATGGTGGGGGCAGCCAAACCATTTTGGGGTGAATCAGCTTCATTTTTGGTGACATTTCTGATTGCTTGCGGCTGTCTTTTGAGTTCGGCTACGGCAGTTTCCAACTCGCCCCGAATTTTATATCAACTGGCAATAGACGGATATCTTTCACCTGTATTTGGAGTCGTTTCTCGGCGGGGTGTTTTCGGCCCGGGTCTGACATTTACCCTTGTACTGAATCTGGTTTGTCTGATGTGGGGAGATGTGGATCTCGTGGTGATGATAGCTGGAACGGGATATCTTTTTTCGATGTTGGCGATCCATCTAGGATTGTGGCTGCGTCGAGGTAAATCGGCTGTATTATGGCCGTTGTGGTCGGGAGGCTTTTTTGTAGTTGAAGCGATCGTCCTGGTAGTGGGAGGTTTAGCTTGGGACTGGAAATATTTGGCGATCGGATTGCTGTTGCCGATCGCAATTTTGGCAGCAGATGCAGCTGTACGTAGCCTCAAATTTCCACCTTTCCATCCATCTTGGTGGAAAGAACGCCATCGTCCTCTTTCTCAGGAAAGGATGCCAGATTTTGTGCTGGTGCAGGTGGGAGTTTTAATTTTCTTAATTTGCAGCGCCACAACAATAGGATGGGCGGCTAGAGCTAAATTAGATAGCGCATCTGTCGAAAACTATACGAATGTTTTTGTACTTTTGCTGCTGACAAGTGCATTTGTAGGAGTAGCGATCGCTTGCTGGACTAGCTTACCGCAAGTGACGAGTATTATCGAAGCCGGAGAAAAGGCAGAACACCTTTTCAAAATTGCTCTGGATGCAATTATAGTGTTAGATGAAAATTGTGTAATTTTGCAAGCAAATCCCGCAACCGAACTGTTGTTTGGAGTAAAAAATGAAAATTTACTCGGAAATCGTTTAAACCAAATACTTTTGGATTTACCGGATGTGCCGGAGCGTTGGCCATCCCGTAGCGAACAGATCGTAACTCGTGGAGATGGAAACTCGCGATTTCTGGAAGTGGCAATTTCAGGCAGAAATAATCAAGAACGACAAGAATATGTTGTGCTGCTACGCGATATTACAAAGCGCAAACAGACTGAAGTAGAACTGCGGCAAGCATTACAAATTAAGGAAGAATTGGCAGCTACTGCTACGGCACAAGCTCAACAATTAGAAAGAACTTTGCGCCAATTGCAGCAAACTCAAGCGCAACTAATTCAAGCCGAAAAAATGTCTAGCCTCAGTCAATTGGTTGGTGGGATTGCACATGAGATTAACAACCCCATCAATTTTATCTACGGCAACATTCAATACGCGAAACAGTACGCTCAAGATTTGCTGTATTTGCTTAATCTCTACAAATATTATTATCCCAATCCAGTTCCGGAACTGCAAGTAGAAATTGAAGACAAGGAAGTCGATTTTTTAGTAGAAGATTTTCCCAAACTGTTGGATTCGATGAAAGTAGGGGCCGATCGCATTCGGGATATAGTTCTGTCTTTGCGAAATTTCTCCCGTTTGGATGAAGCAGAAAAGAAGAGGGTAGATATTCACGAGGGGATTGAGTCAGCGTTGATGTTTTTGCATAATCGTCTGAAAGCTAAAGGGGATTATCCGGGTATTCAGGTGATTAAAGAGTACGGTGATTTACCCAAAATCGAGTGCTACGCCGGACAGCTAAACCAAGTATTTATGAATCTGCTGTGTAATGCTATTGATTCCATAAACGAATACAACAAACAGCGATCGCTGGCAGAAATTAAGGCTTGCCAGGGTAGGATCGCAATTCGCACATTTTTAAAAGAAAACAACCGTTTATTTATCCGCATCGCAGATAATGGTTTGGGAATTGCTGATGATGTCCAAAGAAAGCTATTTGACCCGTTTTTTACAACCAAACCTATCGGTCAAGGAACTGGAATGGGATTGGCAATTAGCTACCAAATTGTGGTCAGAAAACATGGTGGAAAATTGCACTGTATATCAGAGCCAGGAAAAGGCGCAGAGTTCGTAATTGAGATTCCTATTTGTAGCTAAATGTTAGGGGTTAGGCACTAGGGCGTCAGGGAGAGTGGGGGAGTGGGGGAGTGGGGGAGTAGAAGAATTAATATTTTCGCTTTTCCCTTCTCCCTCTTCCTCTTCCCTTTTCCCTCTCCCTCTTCCCTCTTCCCTAGCCAAAATCCAAAATCTAAAATCTAAAATTGGCTTGGAGTAGGAATAACAACCCGCACGGTTGTTTGCTGTCCGGGGATGCTTTCTACAAACAATTCTCCACCGTACAATTCTGCTAGACGTTTAGCGATCGCCAATCCCAAACCAGAGCCTTGCTGTTCGTAGAGTTTGCGATCGAACTGCATATAAGCTCCTAAATTAGCAATTTGTTCGGCGTTCATACCCCGTCCTTTATCGCTCACGGATAGAATAAAAAAATTATTTTTTACCATGCTGATGATATAAATTGGCGTTCCCGTTTCAGAAAATTTAAAAGCGTTATCTATCAGTTCTTCTACCAGCTTATTCAGATGCTGTGCGGAAATTTGAATTTCTCCATCTGCTAAATGCAAATGCAGATCGTTTTCTCGTTGCGCTTTTTTTGCTTGGTGAATGGCTATATCGGCAATCATTGTTTTGGCATACTCTATCCGATGACTCCGTAGCGCTTTGATTCGCTCTGGATGGGAAGCAATAACTTCTAGATCTGCGTACAACAAAAAGTTCTGAATCAGGCGATACAAACGTTTGCTAGCAGCTTGGATCTGCTCGACCATTTCCCGAATCTCAGATTTATCTAGCGAATCTAACTCGGTAAGTAGCAGTTGTGAAAACCCCATAATGCCATTTAAAGGAGTTCGCAATTCATGGGGAAGGGATAAAGTAATATTCCTACGCAATTCATCTAGTTTTTGTGCTTCTTGCTGCTTAATAGCGGCTTGTTTTTCGAGTCTAGCTGCGATCGCTTTCAGCAATTGGGCAGGTGTAAACGGTTTGATTATATAATCGTCTGCTCCCTCTTCCATACCTTTCCTGGTATCCGCTTTATTAGATAAGCCAGTGATAAAAATGAAGGGGATAGCTGCCGTCGCAGGTTCGCTTCTGAGCGCTTTCAGGACACCGTAGCCATCTAGTTCGCGCATCCGCACGTCGCAAATAATTAGATCGGGCTTTTTTTCTCTAGCAATTTCGATGCCTTTGATGCCATTTTCGGCCTCAAATGTCTCAAAATTTTGTCTGGCTAGAATTTCTAAAATGGTTATACGGACGATTTCTTCGTCTTCAATTACCAAAATTTTTATCTTCGGGTTATTTGACATAAGACTAAAATAAATTACTATTTACCTCTTCCTTAATTTTGCTGGTAGTTTGGTTTGTGACTGCATGGCCGTTGGCCATTACTATAATTTAACTATAATTTGGCTAGCCGATCTTTCCTTGATAGGTCAACTAGCACACGCCCTACAATTTTTCCTTGGAGAATTGCATTAACTTTCTCTCTCAATTCTTCTAAATTTACAGTTGTTACCACGCGCTCTAAATGCGAGGGTTTCCAATCAGACGCTAACTTTTTCCAAAGCGACGATCTGGTTGCGATCGGACATTGAACCGAATCAATTCCAATCAGCCGCACTCCCCGCAAAATGAAAGGGTAAACAGTCGTTATTAACTCCGCACCACCTACCAAACCACAAGCGGTAACACAGCCGCTATGCTTGGTAGTTTCGATCAGCGTTGCTAAAGTATTTCCTCCCACCGTATCTACCACTCCTGCCCAACGTTCTTTCAACAGGGGCTTACCGCTATTATCGTTGACTTCCTCTCTTGAGATTATTGATGATGCACCCAGGAACTTGAGGTAGTCATATTGCGATTCTTTGCCTGTAACCGCTACAACAGCGTAACCTAATTTTGCTAAAATAGAAATAGCAATACTGCCAACTCCACCAGTAGCACCAGTTACTAAAACTTCGCCTCTATCCGGAGTAATGTTATTTTGTTGTAGCGCGTCGATGCAAAGTGCTGCCGTAAAACCAGCCGTTCCAAATATCATGCTTTCCCTCAGACTCATTCCATCAGGAAGACTAACCACCCATTCAGCAGGAACGCGAATATATTCGGCAAATCCTCCCCAAGTATCCATTCCTAAATCGAAACCAGTCACAATCACAGAATCGTTTGCTTGAAACTGGGCAGATTTACTGATAACCACTCTTCCAGCAGCATCAATTCCCGGTACGTGAGGAAACTTTTTGGTAACGCCAGGATTTCCCTTGGCTGATAGCGCATCTTTGTAGTTTAGAGAAGAGTATTCCACACGAATTAGAACGTCACCTTGTGGCAGGTCATCCACTACTTTTTCTACAATATTCGTCTGGTAATTTTTGTTATCTATTTGGCTAACGAGAAAAGCTTTAAATGTTTCTTTTGTCATAAACACCTTGATATCATTGGCTGGGTTGGCCATTGCCTGCCAAAACGCCTGTAGCCCTTTCAAGAGAAGCAATAGTGGGCAATTACCAATTATATTTAGATGGTCGGTGATGCCCAGCCTACAAATTATCGAATCACTCCGCAGAAGGGATTTTCCTGCAAGTTTAGCACGCTAAGTAGCAAAGAAGTATATCTTGGAGATCTCTATTAAGAGAAGAGTAACTTTGCTCTCTATTCGGATAGGGCGACAATTATACCTGAAAATTGACTGGGTAAGCTTTTCGGCTCTTCGACCTCGCCGCTGGTAAGGTCATTTATGCGGACGTAAAGATATCAATTGTGCCCGGACGAAGATCGGTTGAATTTAGCTACTCTTAAATTCAGAGACTTACCCAATGGGAGCATAACGTACAGGAATACCAGTAGCGCGATTAATTTCGGTGGCGAATTCCTGCAAAACATCTAGACTGACACATTTGAGCGATCGCACTTCGTAAGGTCTATTATCGGCGCTGCTGTGGTTCTCTCTTCCGTCTATTTCGTGTTTCAACGGTTTTGGGCGCGTCGGGGTATTGAGTTGAATTTCATCCGGCAGTAAAGATTGCATCATTTGCAGATATTCAGCTTTAGTAGCTTCATTCCATTTCGTTAAAATCATGGTTTGAATGCCTAAATGTCCGCGATATTCCTGACGAAAATTTTTAATATTTGTGCAAATATCTGACATTTCTATCCCTGACACAGGTCGATTGACGCGCCGCAATTGTTCGGCGGAAATGGCATCAAGTTTGACCGATATTTTGTCAGTTAAAGACAAAGCCGCACGCACATCAGGGTCTGATAATAATGTGGCGTTTGTCAATACTAAAGTCGGTCGATGAGTGAGTTGTTTGATTGATGAGAGGATTTCTGCCAAGTTAAGTGCTAAAGTGGGTTCGCCGCTACCGCTGAGGGTGATGACATCTACATCCCAAGGCGCGAAAGCTTGCAAATCTTGGAGAATTTGTGTCGTGGGGATGTAGATAGCGCGATCGCATATTTTACGTTCAATTTCTCCCAATTGGCAATACACGCAGTTGAACGAACAAACAGACACTGGGCCAATGGGGTCTATACCGAGCGATCGACCATATCGCCAAGATTTAACTGGGCCGTAAACAGAAGTAAACTTGGTACTTGTTTCAGCGGACATTACTTAAAACCGTTCTGGCTGCAATTCCACATCTATCTATTATTTTTATCGCAGATTCAAGGATATATTTGTAAATTTAGATAGATTGTTATAATTTGAAAAATTTCTTTTAATTTCCTTACAATTTTTGCTATTTAGAGCGTAGTATAATTTGTAAAAATTATTGTATTCGGACATAAACCGGATGA
>NZ_JACJUP010000258.1:0-6910 GCF_014748295.1 Planktothrix sp. FACHB-1355
CAGGATCGAAGTAGCCTTCGCCATCGTTACTTTCGTGCAATCGTTCGTAAAAAGCTAAATCTACTCCAAGAATAGTGTTATTTTCTAAATTTTGATACAAAGATTTGGCATCTGAATTTGCATCTGGATCGAGCGCAGTTTTTAGGGAACCGTTATAATGAATACCATACAGAAAACTGCGAAGTTGCAAATTGATATACCGATTTTGTACTTCTGTTGGCATTCCTTTAAATCGGTTGACTATCTCCAAAGGAAGTTCTAAAGGTTTGTAATCAGGATGAAGAATACAGAAGTTAGGCTGAATCTGAAGTTTGATGATGTCTTGCAGAGTATCTAGCAATTTGCTTTCAGCAGAATTTTGTTGTTGAGTTTGAGGAAAATCAATTAGTTGCATATCGAGTTTAATGATGAGGAAATATTTTAAGCAGCTTGGTTGATTTGAGTTAGCGTTGCAGCAGCATTGCCGAAAACAGTTGACATTGATTGTTCGGGACGACATAGCAAGCTTTTAGCAACTTGGAGCATACAAATTCCCGTATTACCAAAAGATTTTTGGTATTGAATCATGGCTTGAATTTGTTGAATTAATGCCAAACCAGCGAATTGCACAACTCGCTTTAAGAAATCGGGGCGATGTTCTACTATTTCTGGGAATGTATCAAAATAAGCTACAGTCATAGCACTAATTGAAGGCTGAATCTGTTCGAGGGGAGTTGCTGCTAATCGTAACGATTCTTCGATAGTGAGTGTCTGACTAATAACTAAGCTACTTAACCACATTAGCAGGTAGCTAGCAATTAAAGTTCCTAGATCAAATCCGGGATCTCCCCAAGCAGAACGTTCCCAATCAATTAGCCGGACAATATTTTGGTTAGATTGTTGCCAATCTTGGTGAAGAAGGATGTTGTTTAGTTTTAGGTCGTTGTGAGTTAAGCAACAAGGGTTGTAAGCAGTAGAAAGTTCTGCCATTGCTTGTGCGAGGCTTTCATAGCGTTGGTAGAGAACGAAGAATTTAATACCATCGGCGGGAACTAAACCAAAGATTTCTGGAGTGATTCGTTCTAAGCTCCGAATTAAGTTAGGAACTTGGTCTTTTAGTTCAGCTTCACTATCTTGAGAAAAGAAATCTCGATAATTTTGGCGGTTGAAAGTTGAACGGTGGATGGTGGCTATGATATTGCCGATTGAAGATGCGATCGCACTCGGAAAAACATTCTCTTTTGCATAGAAATCAGCTAAATCGCGATAGTCATCCAGGTATTTGAAAACAATGATAGAATTTTCAGCATCAAAATGTAACACTACTGGCAATAATGGACGAAGGTTGCCTAATTCGGAAAATCGCTGTAAAAATTCTTGAATTCGCCATTCGTTGAGAAATTCACCAGCGGTTTTTCCTTCCCGATCGTGTCGTTCTTGTTTGACTAATAGTTTACGATTATTGGGAAACTTCACTAACAAGTTAAAGTTTTTAGCAGACATTGGTTCTGTTTCAACTTTATCTTGTTCTGATTGGATACCAAGGCTCTGACTAATTAAATAATTAGCAATGTTTTGCAAGCTTAAAAGCAGTGTCATGATTTTGTTTTAGAAAAATATTGGATTTTGAAAAAAGTGATTGTGAGATGCGATCGCTCCTGGAGATAACAGAGTAAATAAATAGCACTTGTTCATTGTGCCGTAAGGATGGAACGATCACTCAATTAGATGTGTTCGCTTTAGTTACGAGCAAAAGCAATAAATTCGGGGTAGCCGTTATAGGTGAAAACAGCAAGTTGATTTCTTGTCATTGCAACTGCGCCGCCCTCGTGCATCGGATCGGCAACAATATATTTGCCATCGGATGTTTTGCCAAGAATTGCGTTCCAGTGACCACCAGAACCACTACCTACTCTGTTAGGGAACTGTTGACGCCAGGCATTAGTTAAATTTCCAAAAGATATAACTGGTTTTTCTGCATTTAGACTGCGATCTAAAGCATCCCATCCTGTTAGCTGTTCTGCTATTCCGCCTGCCTTTTGGATACCCGCTTTGACTTGATCGAAATTAGTCCATACGTTGTCTTGATCTAGGACTGGAACACCTTGTTTTGTACCGTTAGAATAGCCGAACATTAGGTAACGAGCATAATCTATACTGGTTTCAGTGCTGATATTAGCTGGTTCACGACCTAGCGTTTTCATCACCATAGCTAAGCTGGCAGGGCCACAGTTAGTACTGCTATTAGGCCCATCGGGGTTATATTTTGAATTCCAGTATTGAAGTTTGAAGAAAGGATCAGCCTGTTGCGTGCTATTTGGCAATGTATTACCCGTACTATTGATGCCAGAAGACGTTCCAAATAAGCCTGGAACCAAAGTGACATAATTGCCATTCAATTCAGACATATTAGGCGCATCTTTTACTTTGACGAAGTTACTGTTAGAGTAGGTCAAAAATTCAACATCATTACTACCATTAACCCAATTACCTTTTTCTTGGCGAATGATGTCATCAGCGCCACCACCCGTTAAATCACCAACAATTAAATTGACATAATCGCCATTCATGACTGAAGCATTATTCATAGTAGTTATGGACTTAAAGCCCCAGGTTCCATTAGAAATACAGATTTCAGCATCCCGATTACCATCCCCCCAGGAACCTTTTTCTTGACGGATCAAGTCAGTGACGCGATCGCCATTAAAGTCTCCAGCAACTAAATTTACAAAATTGCCATTCATCGCACCCATATTAGGTAAATTTGCTTGGAATTTGAAGTTACCTTGAGAGAAGGTGTAGTATTGAACATCATTGTTACCATCTACCCAATTACCTTTTTCTTGTCGGATGATGTCATCAGCGCCGCCGCCAGTAAAATCACCGACAATCAGATTGACAAAATTGCCATTCATTGCGGAGGCATTATTCATTAAGACGGGATTTTTGAAAGTGCCATCACCATTTGATATGTAAATTTCAGCATCTCGATAACCATCTATCCAAGTACCTTTTTCTTGTCGGATAATATCTGTTTTGAAATCTCCGTTAAAGTCTCCCGCTACTAAATTTACAAAGTTACCATTCATCGCTGCCATATCAGTCATTTGGATTGGACTCTTAAAAGTTCCTTTTCCTGTGGCAAGATAAACTTGAGCATCGTTAACACCATTCACCCAACTACCTTTTTCTTGGCGGATAAAGTCAGTTAAACCATTCCCATCAAAGTCTCCGGTGATTAGGTTGACGAAATCACCGTTCATGGCATCCATATTAGGTAATCCTGTGGGCTGGTTAAAAGTCCAATCCCCTTTGGAGAGAACTACTTCAGCATCTCGCGATTTATCTACCCAAGAACCTCTTTCTTGGCGGATAATATCAATTACGCGATCGCCAGCAGCAAATGATTTTGCTTGTTCTATCTGAATATCCTTCCCATCGAAAGTAACAGTAGCCCTATCATCCTCAGCCTTTAGGGCTGCCAGTTCACTTGCACTAATATTCTTTCCTTGAACGACTCTGGCAAAAATATCTCCTTCATCACCAGCAGCATCTTTGATATTGATCTGCGAGTCTATGTAATGTCCGTTCTCTTCCAATAATACGCTGGCAATTGCTTCGGAATTATTAGCATTCTTAGCTACAAAATCACTTGCTAAATAAACAGTATTGGTTTCTTTTGCAAAAGCACCATTCGCTCCATTAATTACCACAGATGGTAAGATCTCTATTTGGGGAAGTTCGCTAAAATCTCCTTTAGCAAACTTTTCGACAATTTCCCTGGCTACCTTAGTATCAAAATTATCGCCAAAAGCCACATTCATTTTTGCATCAAAATCTGGGTCAGCTGCCAATCCCGTCAGAGCATCGCGAACTTTTTGCACGGCTTCCTGTACGATCGGTAAAAAGTGCAAATCGCTATTTGGTTCAGGTGAGATCGCGACACCCGTGAGAGAATCTACAGATAAACTCTCGGCTTGCTGGCAGCTGTTGCTACTGGTTTGTGTCACCACATCAGCGTTGAGAGATAGAAGCGATTTGTTAAGCAGGATAATGCTATCGTCGCCTCCAGCAGTTGGCAGTGCAGGGCTAATTTCCGCTTTACTTCCACCCCCCGCAATTAAATTTTTTAGCGCTGACTGGGGAGTAATACTGTCAATCGGTTCTAAATTACCAAAACCAGTACCAGAAGGATTAACGCAAGAGTCGAAAGGTTTAGCTACATCGGGCACAAAAGAATCAAACATGGTTTTCTCCGTCAATTTCTGTAAAAGGCTTGACTTGCTTCTGTTGGTTTAATTGGGGTAAGCCTTGAGTCAATATGCAGGTATGGAATTTTTAGCCTAGAAACCCAAACCTGCATAACCCCCCTCTTGTCAAGCCAATAAGTAAGTGTCACCCTTTAAGAGGGAGCCTCACCAGCCACTTTTCTCTAGCTGCTCGTTCAGCACCAGAGTCGGCTCGCCCTCCCTAAAGAAGGTGAGTTTCGTACTTAGTTACGCGAGTAACCTCAAGCCAATATCATCAGAAAAAGTAAAACCAGCATGAAAGTGCGCCAAGACATCGTTCAAAAATTTTCGACGTTTCTGAAGTTGGGGAACAGGGAAAGGTACCGCCAGTTTTTTTGGCAAACTGACCCCGAATTGGAACGTAACATCAAAAATCTGGAACAGTCAGATCCAAATGCTAAAGCCGAATTCTGGGCAAGACGTTTCTTGCAAGAGATGCAAAAAACATACCCAGCTAAACCCCACAGCGACTCCACTAAAGTACCTAATCAAATTCTTCCTAATTCCCTACCGGGAAGGCACTTATCAGCTTACTTACAAGATGTTTGCTTCTGGGCTGCTCAAAAACTTTGCCAAAGGTTACAGTTTATTAAGCACAAATACCCATTAGAAGAATGCTTTCAGATTGCCTGTTCGGTGGGTTATCAACCAGAAAAAGTTTTCCGTAACTTTAAATTCGACCATCCTAGTGCAAACACAGAGGTATTCGCCAAGGCTGTAATTTTTAGGATAATAAACAATCAGGTTTACGAAAGCGACTTAGAAGCCAAAAGAGGTAAATACTCCAATTATGGCCTTTTAAAAGATTTAACCAAGAAAGAATTAACCGAAGCGCTGGCAGCCCAAAGAAACCAACAGCTTAATATTGAACTTCATTGCTTAGCTTGGAAATGCTTTGATGAAATTTATCAGCCAAATCACTGGCGTGGTAGCCGGAGTATGGATGCTCCCGATCGAATACACTTGAACCAAATTGCCGATCGCTACAACCAACTCCTCGCTCATCCAGGTTCACCCGTTGACGCAACTAAAATTCAAGAAATGCTCGACACCTGTATTAAGGCAGCGCGGAATTATCGAACCCAACAGTTTCTTCCCCTAGAAGATTATACCAATACGCCTGCTCCCGCGTCTACAGCTTGGGATACTCTTGTTCGAGAAGAAGAATGGGATGAAATTCAGGTGCTAGTTTCCAGTGCCTTTCAAAAACTGCCTGTTCAGGGCCAAATGCTATTCAAACTATGGCTAGGGTTAAATCTAACCCAAACAAATATAGCTAATGTTCTCAAAAATAAGTATACAAGCCTAGAAACCCAGTATCAAGTTTCTCGGTTATTAAAAAGCCATACCAAAAATTTACTGAAAGACTTTGCTAAGGAATGGAATCAAATAAATCGAGATACCTTGCTCGCTGAAAAACAGCTTGAGCAACTTAAAAATTATCTGCATGATTGCCTACGAAAGCAGACTCAAGAAATATGGTATGGCTGTTTAGCAAAAATTCTCGTTCGGCGCAGTGATTTTGAGAAAACCATATTAAAATTACATTACGCAGAGAAATTATCCCTATCTCAAATAGCAAAAACCCTCGCGATTCCAACTTCAGAAATTGCTCCGCAAATAGCAAGTATCTACAGAGAGTTTCGACAAGCCTTTATTAACGAGATAGCCAGCTATTTGGATTTATTACCGGAGTCGCTGATGCCAGTTGAAGAAACTTTGGGTGGATTTATTGAAGAATGGCTGCAAAATACTGCTCAATTTTGATTAATTAAGGAGAAAAAAAATGACTTTTGTTTTTGATGATTTAGTGGAAATTTACCCCGACCAGCTATGGTTAGAGTTTTCATTAGAAGACCAGAAAAAGGCATGGCAGCAAACAGAAGAACAAGGATACTCTAACCAATCTGCGCGTTGGAATGCCTTCTTAAACCAACTTTGTCTCAATACCTTTATGACTTGGTTAAAAACTAATTCAGATCTAAAATCATCACCCCAAATATGGCCGCAAATGGCTGAATTGCCAACTTTTTGGGAAGTGGTAAATGGTACATCTATTTTATTGAATGAAACGCGATTGCTGCTAGTTCCCAGCGATAAAAGCAATCTCAAAGAATTTTCCATACCCCAAGAATGGGTTGATATTCCCGACTGGGTAGCTGACTATTATCTAGCGGTACAGTTACAATTGGAAGAACGTTGGATGCGGGTATGGGGATATGTTACCTCCGAACAAATTTGCAATGATGGAAATTACGACAAGCAGGATAGAACCTACACTTTGGATAGAGAGGATTTAATAGAAGACTTAAACGTATTATCAGTAAAGCAGGAGCTTTTTTCCCGTAAAAAGGTAAAAATTAGTCCTTTACCAACTTTGCCTCCAAACCAAACAGAAGCTTTACTCGCTCAACTAAGTCAGTCTAGTCCATATTCTCCTAGATTAAATATTCCCTTTGAACAGTGGGGTGCATTATTAGCTAATGAAAAAAATCGCCAGCAATTGTATCGACAGCGGCTAGGGGTTACACAGAAACATTCTACAGTAAATTTAGGTGATTGGTTACAGAATATCTTTCAGTCAAGTTGGCAGTCAGTTGATGCACTCCTAACTTCAGATTCAGGAAATTTAACTTTTAGCT
>NZ_JACJUP010000259.1:0-6852 GCF_014748295.1 Planktothrix sp. FACHB-1355
CGCGTCCTAAATCTTGGCGAGTTATCTTCTCTTTTTCCAGTTCCCGTTCCAACATGACGTGAACGGCGATGCTGGCGTGGTCAGTTCCCGGTACCCAGAGAGTATTGCGTCCGGTCATCCGGTGATAGCGGACGACGATATCCATAATCGTTTGCCCCAAAGCGTGACCCATGTGCAAACTACCAGTCACGTTGGGGGGTGGGATGACCATGCTGTAGGATTCGCCGCCTTTTGCTGGGTCAGCTTTAAAGATTTCTTTTTCTTCCCAAAATTTTTGCCACTTGGCTTCGGTATTGGAGGGGTCGTATTGGGGGGGTAGGGTTGAAGTCATCTGTTAAGGGATACGCTGTTTGTATTAAAATTTTGACATAGGGATGGAGAGAGAAGAGAGAATGAAGCGCGAAGGCGCGATAGCGAAGCGAAACGCGATAGCGTTTTAGAACGCGAAGAAAGAAGAGAGAAGAATGAGAGAGCTTAATGATGAGGTGGAAGAGTTAGCTTATCGGGTAATTGGGGCGGCGATTGAGGTGCATCGGGTTTTGGGGCCAGGTTTTTTGGAGTCAGTGTATCAGGAAGCTTTAGAAATAGAATTTCCGATGCGCGGGATACGCTGTCAACCTCAGAAGCCGGTAGCAGTGACAGACAAAGGTTTTCAGGTCGGTGAGGGCAAATTAGATTTTCTTGTCGGTGACACTCTAATTGTGGAATTTAAAGCTGTAGAAAATTTAGCACCCATCCACGAAGCCCAAGTAATCTCCTATTTTAAAATGACCAATCATCCCCTCGCCCTTCTCATCAACTTCAACGTCCCCGTTCTCAAAGAAGGCATCAAACGCATCATCTCCTCCTCTTAACTCTTCTTCCTCTTCCTTCGCGCTCTAAAACGCTATCGCGTTTCGCTTCGCTATCGCGTCTTCGCGGTTCGTTAAAAAACTTATACTCTAGCCAAAGGTGAAATAGCCTTTACTTCCGCATTAAGAGTAACAAAATATAATTCTATATTCAAATCTGGATAGCGATCGCGTATTTGCCAATAAGCCCCACTCAAGTATTCTTCATGGACTTTTTCTTCTTTTTCACTATCTTCACTTAATTTTGGATCGATCTTATCTGCATAAGCGCTACAGTCTTGATGATCGAATATCATTACTTTTTGAATATGATGCAATCGATAGGATAATTTCAATTGATCCCAAAAAGCTTCGGCGTCTGCTTGCTGGGGAATTCCGCTTAAAGCTAAGGAAGCACCCGCCAAAGCTGTCAAGTCGTATTGATTACCGAGATGTTGCAATGATAAAAAGTAACGTTGTGCTTCTAAAACGCGAGAGTCAATGCAACTGAGGACTAAAGCTTTGGCGGTGTTGGCTGCTTTGGCAGGCTGAGCATTTGATAGCACAGCGACAGAAAGTGCCGTTGGTAGGAGTTGCAGAAAGTGGCGACGGTTGATGCAGTTAAGACAATTGGGACTGTGGTTCATGGGATACCGGGTGCAGGTGGATAATACTGGTAGCTATTACCACTCATACCAGAAAACCCGGTTTTTCGATAGGCTTACGTTATAATAACTTAATTTGTGGCATTCTACAGGATATGAGCTTATTAAATAATTACTAATAAAAATGAACGAACTTAAGCTGGCCTTAAGAAATGATGACTCGTTCGATATGTTTTCCGATTGGTTAGTATCATTTACAAAGTATAATTTTAAGGGTAAACCTAGCGAAAATGAAGTGATATTTATTAAAATTTTTATTAAAAAACAGTAGATTTTTTGAGTAAATGTGCCTTCAAAAAATCAAACCAGCCGCGCAGTCGATTACTCGTCTTAAGTTACGCGGCTTGACCGAAAAAAAGCGGTTTTAAGCCTTCCATTTGAATGGGAATCATCAAAAAAATTTCCTATTTCAAGCTCCACTCTTTTAAGAGCCAGCCAATCCAAAATCCTTGCATCGGGTGACCCAGTTTAACAACTGAGAATCTGCACAGCCACTTCATCCGATTCATCTGGAGCGCTCCGAATGCTGAGCCCCTACATAACACATATTTCCTTCTTTTTGTCAATTCATTCTACTGGACTGGCACTCTAGCTCTCGTCCTCCATACTATATATTCTGCTCGTTTCCACCCTCCCGATATCCCAAAACACCTGAATTAGCTGGGTTTCTCGCCACCTGACTCAAAGCTCCTATGGGAAGCTTTGGCTTTTGCGATCGCTCCCACCTGTCCAGCCACCATTACCCTTCCGCAACGGCCTTTTTCGGTTTTCTCGGATTTTACTTTAAATTATTGTATTAATTAATACTTTATATTAGAAAAAATTATTTTTGGTAATTCCCAAAACCTATTCCTCATCAAGATTATAAAATTTTTTATGCGGAATAAATTAAGTAATTTTTATTACATACATTTACTATAGATACGAATGTATGGATATCTGAGGCAAAGATTTATGACTAAATTGTTACAAAGTTTAATACAATAGACTCATCCATAAGAACTAGGTATTTTTTCTTAGTACCATGATGGCCGATCAATTTCCCTGGCTTACTGCGATTGTCCTGCTCCCACTCGTTGCTTCCTTTATCATCCCCGTGCTGCCGGATAAAGACGGCAAGCGCGTGCGGTGGTATGCCCTGGGTGTAGGCATCGCGGATTTTGTGTTGATGTGCTATGCCTTCTGGAAGCATTACGATGCGAGCAGCGCTACTTTTCAACTCGCAGAAAAGTATGCCTGGATACCTCAGTTAGGTCTTAACTGGGCAGTGTCGGTCGATGGAATATCCGTTCCGTTGGTGCTTCTGGCTGGATTCGTGACGACGCTTTCCATACTGGCGGCGTGGCAAGTCGATGTCAAACCCCGTCTGTTCTATTTCCTGATGCTGGTACTGTACTCAGCACAGATAGGAGTGTTTGTTGCCCAGGACTTGCTGCTTCTCTTCATTATGTGGGAGATAGAGCTAGTTCCCGTTTACCTGCTCGTCTCCATTTGGGGTGGCCCAAAACGCCGTTACGCAGCTACAAAATTCATCCTTTATACAGCAGCAGCTTCTATATTTATTCTGGTCGCAGCCCTGGCAATGGCGCTTTACGGCGGCGGCAATTTGACCTTCGATATGGTCGAACTCGCCATCAAAGATTATCCGATCGCATTAGAACTGCTGCTTTATGCTGGATTGCTGATTGCCTTTGGCCTCAAGCTGGCTGTCTTCCCCCTGCACACATGGTTGCCTGATGCCCACGGCGAAGCTTCCGCGCCCGTATCCATGATTCTGGCAGGCGTATTGCTGAAAATGGGCGGATACGGACTGATTCGCGTGAATATGGAGATGCTCTCCGACGCTCACGTCTACTTTGCACCGGTGCTGGTAATCCTGGGCGTTGTCAATATCATCTACGGTGCGTTGGCTTCTTTTGCCCAGACCAACATGAAGCGCCGCCTAGCCTACTCGTCAGTTTCCCACATGGGATTTGTCCTGCTGGGGATTGCCTCTTACACCGACTTGGGAGTCAGCGGTGCGATGCTGCAAATGATTTCCCACGGTTTGATTGCTTCAGTGCTATTCTTCTTGGCAGGCGTAACATACGATCGCACCCATACAATGGCAATGAACGAAATGGGCGGCGTCGGTCAAGCTATGCCCAAAGTGTTCGCCCTCTTTACAGTAGGTGCGATGGCGTCTCTCGCCCTCCCCGGTATGAGTGGCTTTGCTAGCGAACTCTCGGTCTTCGTGGGTGTGACCACCAGCGATATCTACACTTCAACCTTCCGCACTGTCACTGTATTTCTCGCCGCAGTAGGAGTTATCCTCACGCCGATATATCTGCTCTCTATGTTGCGCCAAGTATTTTACTACACTGGTGCCACCTGCGATATTGCACCCTCCTGCGATATTAACGATATCAGCTTGAGAAATGAGGGACATGAAGAAGCAGTTTGTTTCGGTACAAGTTGCGTCCTTCCTATTCACGCCAAGTTTAACGATGCCAGTCCGCGTGAAATATTCATCGCTGCTAGCTTTTTAGTGCTGATTATCGGTATTGGTTTCTATCCCAAGTTGGCTACCCAAGTATACGATGTGAAAACTGTAGCGGTGAACGCTGACATTCGTCAATCGTATACCCAAATTGCAGAAGGAAATCCTCAGATTTATGCCCAGGAATTTTTGTCTCCTGTAATTGCGAAGTCTGAATTAGAACCTGTTTTGGGGATTGTGAAGTAAAGTTATCTGCTTTTACCTGGGTTGAAAGTTGAGCGATCGTTCTTTCTTAATCGGAGGAGCGATCGCTTTTTTATGGCTCTCCCGTTCTTGAGGTGATAATAAAAATTTAAATAAGACTGCTGACATTGACACGAGAGCAAGCAGATGGGTATCCAAAGCCAGTTAAAGCAAATATCTATCCCAACTTTAGAAACGTTAAGGCAAAACCCCTCGATCGTCTCTTCATTTTTTGCTGCTAAGTGGCTTCCAGTATGTTACTCTACTTAACCTAACCTGTACTATTTCTTAGCTGTTGGCTACAGGTATAAATTGCCGATATTATGGTATAGTTTTTCCAAATTGCTAGCGATCGCAATAATAGCGCAGCTATTCGCCAATTGCGACGGAAACTGGTAGGCGACAAATATAGCAACAGTCAAGGCGGTTAAGGCATTCTTAATTCCTGAAACCCTCGCTCCTAATCCCTTCTGCCCCGACGCCCGACGCCCTAACCCCTAGTCCCTAGCTATAAAAAAATTGGGGACACTCGACGCGCCCCCAAAACCTTTACCAAAATCTGGCTCTACACGTTAACTGCAACCTTGGCTTCCTTAGTAGTCAACCGCTCGTAAGTTGCTCGCATTTTCAGACCGGTGAGGACTTGGAAAAGTCCCGTTCCGTTGTTAGAACCGGGATATTCCCTATGCTGTAGCAACAGATGGGTCAGCTCTCCGTGGTACTTGGCCGAAGTTTTGCTCAAATGGCTCTCGATATAGATTACTTGCTCCAGATTGTCTAATTGTCCATCCACTTCCAGCACTGAGGCGGGGTGACCGTAGTAAGAATCTGGGCCGTAGTGCATCTTGATACCTGGGTAGGAGCAGGTGAGCTTAGTGCCGCACGGTCTCCAGTCAATCGTAGACCCTTCATCAAACAGATAAGCTGGCTCAAAGCCTTCCACTCCATCCTTCTGAATGAGGCGCACCCGCAGGATCTTACCTTCTTTGTCATCCTTGAGTAATTGCGTGGGCAATACTTGGATAACCACATCGGCAAACTCTTTCTGAGGCTCGATATAGGCGGTAAAATCTGGGCGGCGAGCGTTGATCGCAGCAATCACATCTTCGTAGGTGTGACCCCGCTCGGACATATCCCGCTGGATTTTCCAAGCAATTTTGACTTCTTCGCTGATGTCGAGGTACACGCTGAAGTCGATTAGCGATCGCACCCGTTCATCGTACAGGGGATGCAGCCCCTCGATCACCACGATATGATTTGGCTCCACCACTTCTGGTGGATCGATCATGCCGGTTTCGTGATTGTAGATCGGCTTGTTAATCGTCTGACCGTTCTTGAGCGCCTTAATTTGCTCGTACATCAGGTCAAAGTTGTTTGCCCTGGGGTCAAGCGCGGTAATTCCCGTTTCTTTGCGCTGCTTTCTGTCCAAACTGTGATAATCGTCCAGACAAATCACGGTGACAAACTCTTTCCCAAACAAATCCGTTATGCGGCGCAAAAATGTGGATTTACCGCATCCGGAGTCTCCGGCGACGCCAATTAGAACCACGCGGTCCGGCTTACTGGTCATAGCTTCCCTCTGTCGATTATGATTCTCTACTAACCGGGTCTAAACTTGAGCTAAATCCACAGCCTAAAGGTCACCCTTTGATTGGAACGGCAACTATCTTTTTGAGAGACGTTGCGCTTTCGCGACAAAGCACGAAAACAAACCAATCCGTGTGGCAGTCTGGCATCTGCCCTTTAGGGAAGACTCAAGCCTTCGATGAGTAAGTATTTACTACTACACTATTATTGAAAGATCTTACCAGAGTGGGATCTGCCTTACAAGGCATAAAACAAAGTGGAATCGTTTTAGCTCAAGTATTTATGCTAATGTTAGTTGTGCATTTTTTATAAAAAAAATGTAAAACTGACTCGACGGTCACATTCTGTAGGAGGTTTACCCTGTAGGGTAGGGAAGGTCTGATGTCGGATTTTCCGCTCCTGGGATCTTTGACCGGTGAGCTTAGCTTTGCAACACTATAAAAGGCTGCTTTCTTCAGCTATAAGTTCTAACCCTAGCTATCTAGCTGGTGGTAGAACACTCATGTGGTGGCAAGGGAACTTGGCAGCAGCAACAAGTGAAGTTCAGTTCGGAGAGATCGAAGCAATGTACAATCCTAGCGCAGCTGGTAGTGCTGCTAACACGGTATCTGGTAGCCGTGTGTTTGTTTATGAAGTGGTGGGTCTGCGTCAGAACGATGAAACTGACAAAATGAGCTACCCGATTCGTCGTAGTGGCAGCGTATTTATCACTGTGCCCTATAACCGCATGAATGAAGAAATGCGGCGGATTACGCGCATGGGCGGCCAAATTGTTAGCATCCGGCCTTCAGGGCAAGAGCAAACCAATGGCCAAGCGATATCTGACAAAGCAGGGGATGTGAAAGCGACATCAGAACCAGCACCAGAACCTGCGAAGTTAGAGGAAAAAACCAAGCCTATGACTCAAGCAAAGGCTCATGAAAATGTGCCGGTTAATACTTATCGTCCCAACAATCCCTGGACTGGGAAGTGCATAAGCAACGAGGAGTTGGTTGGCGAAGGCGGTATTGGCACTTGCCGTCACCTGATGTTCGACCTTGAGGGTAGC
>NZ_JACJUP010000026.1:0-16640 GCF_014748295.1 Planktothrix sp. FACHB-1355
AATAAGACAAGGATTAAAATAAGCTTTCTTTTCGATCTCGAACTACCATAAATAGAATCAGGTGTATCCTTGCCAGGTATGAGCTATTGTCTCAATCCCAATTGCAAAAAGCCCCAGAACCCAGCTAGGGCAAAAGAGTGTTCCAGTTGCTCGTCAAATCTGGTGCTTCTAGACCGATACCGAGCCATCAGACCAATGGGTGAGGGAACTTTTGGCAGAAGCTTCTTAGCTGAAGATGCAGAACAAACAAACACGGCTTGCGTCATCAAACAATTTTTACCTTTGCCGCAAATTCAAGGGAATTCTGGGGCGATGGCGAAATTGACCCAGATGTTTGAGCAAGAAGCAAAGCAACTGGTGGATTTGGGAGAGCAGTATCCGCAAATTGCGACGCTATTGACCTACTTTGAGGAAGATAAGCGTTTGTATGTGGTGCGGCAATACATTGAAGGGATGAATTTGTTCCAGGATTTGCAAGAGCAAGGCGCTTATAACGAGCATCAGGTAAAGGAACTGCTCTACGATGTCCTGCCGGTGCTGCAATTGGTTCACAACCGACAAATAATACACCGGGAAATCAAACCGACAAATATTATCCGCAGAAATAGCGATCGCAAATTTGTCATCATCGATTTTGGCATCTCCAAACAACTGACAGAAACCAAACTGCAAAGAACAAGTGCCAGAATGGGCAACCAAGCACACATACCCCTGGAAATGCTGCGGGGTGGCAAAGTTTACCCAGCCAGTGACTTTTACAGTTTGGCAATCGTCTGCATTCAGTTGCTGACAGGGGCGCAGTTGGAAGACCTTTACAACCCGATGGAAGGTCGCTGGGTATGGCGAGAGTATTTCCGGGAGACAGGCAGGGATGTGAGCGACCAGCTGAGTTCAATTTTAGACAAAATGCTTAAAGATGCGATCGACGATCGCTATCAACTAGCATCGGAAATACTTAAAGATTTCTACGACTCCGCATCCAGAACGGTTATCCGCACCGCCACCGTCCCCCCACCACCCAGAGTTACACCGGAACTACAGCAAAAAACTTTGGGTTGGCGATGCGTCCAGACCCTCTCCAAGCACGCAGACACAGTTACTTGCGTAGCCTTTAATCGGGATGGTACAACTTTAGCTAGTGGCAGTGCCGATCGCAGCATTAATATTTGGGAATTGGAAACCGGCAAACTAATTCACAAACTCAACGGACACGCAGACACAGTTACTTGTGTAGTATTCAGTCCGGATGGCAAGATTTTAGCCAGCGGCAGCGCCGACAAAACTCTCAAAATTTGGCAAGCCGATACAGGAAAACTGATTTATTCGATCTCAGGTCACTCAGTCACTGTTTTTTCCGTTGCCTTTAGTCCCGACGGTCAGATGCTTGCCAGCGGTAGCGGTGACGGCACGATTAAGCTGTGGCATCCGGTGACAGGCAAAATGGTAGATGTTCTGACCGGACACTCGGACTTTGTGGAGTCTGTCGCCTTTAGCCGCGACGGTTCCTTATTGGCCAGCGGCAGTTGGGATAATACGATCAAAATTTGGAATATTGGCAGCAGAAAGTTACTGCATTCTCTCACGGGTCATTCCGGTTCCGTGTGGTCAATTGCCTTGAGTCCCGATGGCAAGACTTTCGCCAGCAACAGTGGCGACAACAGCATCAAAATTTGGCACATGGCGACGGGTCAATTAGTTCGCACCCTCACGACTAATTCCGGTTCCGCTTGGACAATTGCCTACAGTCCCGACGGACAAACTATCGCCAGCGATAGCGGCGACAACACGATCAAAATTTGGCATACCGCTAGCGGTCAGCTGCTTCGCACCTTGGGCGGACATTCAGACCAAGTTCGATCGCTTGCTTTTAGCCCTCAAGGTCGGACGATTGCTAGTGGCAGCGATGATATGACGGTCAAGATTTGGCGATATGAGTAAACCTCTTTCTCCCCGTCTACAGTGAATACGCTCTTGCGAACAACTCATGCCTGAAGACTTGAGAAACGAAGAAATAATCAAACAAATTCGTTACCGACCTGGTATGTACTTCGGAAGTGTGGGAGCGCGAGGAGTAGAGCAATTTGTTTATGAGCTTGTATCCAACGTCCTTGACTTCTACCTTGTAGATCGAGCAACCTTTGTGAATATAAAACTAGATGGAGCAACCATTTCAGTTGTGGATGATGGACCCGGACTTCCATTTGATGAACCTAGCGATCTAGAGGGTATTAGTCTTGCTACTAAGTTTCTAACTCATGTTCACCAGATACGTTCGCAGGATGAACACGCTCCCCATGTTCATATGACGACATTGGGACTGGGTATTGCTCCCTTGAATGTTGCTAGTGTTCGGCTAACGGTGCAAAGTTGGCGCTCTGGTATACTTTGGGAGCAACGCTTTGTCAGAGGAGTCGCACAGAGTTCTGTGACTGCTGTCGAACAGGGCAATGGTCGAGGAACAAGTATTGAAATAATTCCAGATCCTGAAATCTTTGGGCAAGCAAAACCTAGATTAGGTGTTGTTCGTAGAGCCTTATTTGAGGCAGCTCATCTATTTAGCGGGCTTAGGATTGGATTTGATGAAGAGAGATTTTATGCCCCCACAGGACTCCAGATGCTTGGATTTATGTTCCTCGATCCGCTCTCTTTATCTATTAATCCAAATACTTTGCCGTTTCATCTAACTTTGCGTTATCAGAACGTTTTCATTGAAACAGCAATTTTTGGAGAGAAGCGTGCCCCGACCCGAATTTTTTCATGGGTGAATGGAGCGAGAACACCCGATGGCGGAAGTCATGTTGAAGGTTTATTTCAAGTATTGAAAGAAGTCGGTTGGAAACCAGCACTGACGCTAATTCACGTTGTAATGTTTGAGCCAGAGCTTGCGGGACCTATGCGTACAAAGCTAGATGTACCGCATATTGGAGAGGTAATTCAGAATGCTTTGCGCGAACCCTTACATCAGTATCGAAGCGCCTAAGATACATAAGCAATAACTCCTCAGATCGTACCAATCCCGATCGACACGGGTATCAGTTCTAGTTTAGGTACTTGCTCTCGAAAAATTTAACTATTCTTTACATAAATCTCGACTGCCTTTGCAAACCCCGAATTGGCGGCTAGCTCAGGCCAAACTGAACCTAGTCGAACTCGCTTCGAGTTACCAGTGAGATCGGAGACTCTCAAAGGCATCTGTCACGAAGCGGCAGGCTTGTATCGAAGGGATAAACGAGCGATCGACTTTCTGAGATATTTTCTGCAAAAGCATTTCTACTTTTGTATTTTGTACCGCTTTTTATAAAAAAATAAATATAAATATATTTAAAATAGTTTAAATAGGCTTAGTTTAGAATGGATATGGCTTAAGCATATTTAAATAGCCTTATAAGCATCAATAGTTACTTTTAATACCGTAAGTATCTTGAGAAGCCCTTTATTTTCCTTGGAAGTTAGACAATAATGCTGAAAAAGACGTAGCGACAAATAAAACTCCGAGAGTTTAATAAGAAACGATTAAGGAGAACACAAGCGTGAAACTGGCAGTTTACGGAAAAGGCGGAATCGGTAAATCCACAACAAGCTGTAATATCTCTGTGGCGCTAGCCCGACGCGGTAAGAAAGTGCTGCAAATCGGTTGCGACCCCAAGCACGACAGCACCTTTACCCTCACAGGCTTCCTGATTCCCACAATTATCGATACCCTGCAATCAAAGGACTATCACTACGAAGACGTTTGGCCGGAAGATGTAATCTACAAAGGCTACGGCGGCGTTGACTGCGTAGAAGCTGGTGGCCCTCCTGCCGGTGCAGGTTGCGGTGGCTACGTGGTGGGCGAAACCGTCAAACTGCTCAAAGAACTCAACGCTTTTGACGAATACGATGTCATCCTATTTGACGTTCTCGGCGACGTTGTTTGCGGCGGCTTTGCAGCACCGCTCAACTATGCCGATTACTGCCTGATCGTGACCGATAACGGTTTCGACGCTTTATTCGCTGCTAACCGCATTGCCGCTTCCGTGCGCGAAAAAGCTCGCACTCACCAGCTGCGCCTCGCCGGTTTGATTGGCAACCGCACATCCAAGCGCGACTTAATCGACAAGTACGTCGAATCAGTAGCCATGCCGGTGCTAGAAGTGCTGCCGCTAATTGAAGACATCCGCGTTTCCCGCGTCAAGGGCAAAACTTTGTTTGAAATGGCGGAGACCGACCCCTCGCTGAACTACGTCTGCGATTACTACCTGAACATCGCGGATCAGATTTTGGCCCGTCCGGAAGGTGTGGTGCCCTCTGACGCACCCGATCGCGAATTGTTCTCCTTGCTGTCAGACTTTTATTTAAATCCGACAAAACCGACGATCAAGACAGAGGCAGAAGAACTAGACTTAATGATGGTTTGATCAGTCTAGTTTTCAGGATGGGGGAGAGAAACTGTGGCCTTTTTCGACGATTTCACATCAGCTCTGAAACAAAAATGGTTGCAATACTACCAAGTAAATCATTCGTGGCTGGCTCTGCAAATGGAGCTGGAGTCTGTCAAAACTCCAGATGGCGGTCGCCGACCGCCCTCTCACCTCATCCTGGGAATCCTAAATGCGCTTGAACCGAAGCTAGCGCAGTTGATGTTGCCCTTTGCCAAGCTCAATCCCAGTCCAGATGCGCTGATAGACGTTTTGGAGTTAAATTTCGACCCAGAAGTAGCGCTAGGAAACAAGCCAGCGATTAAAGAGCCTTCAGCTCCACCAAGCGAGGTAACTTCCTCGACACCGGCGATCGAAACAGCTTTCGATCGCGACGAATTGGAGGAAGACGAGGACTCATTAGTAGCACCGGCTGTGATTGTCAGCACGACGACGATTGAAACTGTTGATACGGTTGAGCTGAGCGAAGATGCGATCGACGAGTTGGACGAGGATGTGTCGGTAGTCTCCCTAGACGACGATCGAGATGTGGGGAGCTTAGCTGACATAGAACTCGACGATCTGGCCGAAACCCCGTCTGAGGAAGACAGCGACGAAGATGTCGAAGGCTTTGGCGATTTAGAATCGCTGGATGAGTTTGTCGAAACTTCATCAGACGAGTCCGGTGAAGAGTCAGACGAGGATTTTGGTGCGGCGCTGGATGCCTGGGGTGAGGAAACGGCAGACGAGTTAGAAACAGACCTGAGCGACATGACGCTGGATGAGTTTGGGGATACGTCCACGAAAGAGTTAGATGACGAAGACCTGGATGCGTTTAGCGACATCAACTTCGATCCGTTTTCCGACCCGAAGGCCAAAAAAGATGATGACGACGATGAGTGGAGCAAGTAATTGAGGCTTTGCACACAAAGCTAGATTTTGCCAGACTTTCGATCGCATTAAATTCACATACGTTATTTCTGAGGGCGGGCATTTTGCCCGCTCTATAGGAAACTTGCTTTCATTTTTAGCTTTATAGCACTAGCACGAGAGAGGATTTTATGACTGTTGCAGAACCGCAAGCGCTCAATTTTGAGTGCGAAACTGGCAATTACCATACTTTTTGCCCGATTAGCTGTGTAGCGTGGCTTTACCAAAAGATTGAAGATAGCTTCTTTTTAGTAATTGGCACTAAAACTTGCGGCTACTTCCTCCAAAATGCGATGGGGGTAATGATTTTTGCCGAACCCCGCTACGCGATGGCAGAGTTGGAAGAAGGGGATATCTCGGCGCAGCTGAATGATTATGAGGAACTCAAGCGGCTGTGTTCGCAGATTAAGCGCGATCGCAACCCCAGCGTCATCGTTTGGATCGGCACCTGCACCACCGAAATCATCAAAATGGATTTGGAAGGTTTGGCACCCAAGCTAGAAGCCGAACTGGGTATCCCCATTGTAGTGGCTCGCGCTAACGGTTTGGACTACGCCTTCACTCAAGGGGAAGATACCGTACTGGCGGCGATGGCAGCGCGTTGTCCGGAAAAGGCTCCCGTGATGGAATCTGAGAAGGAAGAACGGAATGCGATCGCTAAACTGCTCAACTTCGGTCGCAAGAAAGAAGAAGTACAAGCAGAAGAGTCGGAATATGTCAACCACCCGCCGTTAGTTCTTTTCGGTTCCCTGCCCGACCCCGTTGTCACCCAACTGACTTTGGAACTGAAGAAACAAGGCATTAAAGTATCCGGTTGGTTGCCGGCGAAGCGCTTCACAGAACTGCCGGTCATCGAAGAAGGGTATTATGTGGCTGGTGTCAATCCTTTCCTCAGCCGCACCGCTACAGCGCTGATGCGTCGCCGCAAGTGCAAATTGATTGGCGCACCGTTCCCGATCGGCCCAGATGGCACCCGCGCTTGGATTGAAAAGATTTGCTCGGTGTTTGGAATTGAGCCGAAGGGATTGGAAGAACGGGAAAAACAAATTTGGGAAAGTCTGGAAGATTACATTAAGTTAATTCGCGGCAAATCTGTGTTCTTCATGGGCGATAATTTGTTGGAAATCTCTCTAGCACGTTTCCTGATTCGCTGCGGTATGACTTGTCCGGAAATCGGCATTCCTTATATGGATAAGCGCTATCAAGCCGCTGAGTTGCTATTGCTGGAGAAGACTTGCCAAGAAATGGGCGTACCGATGCCTCGCATTGTCGAAAAACCGGATAATTACAATCAAATTCAGCGGATTTACGATCTGAAGACTGATTTGGTGATTACTGGTATGGCTCATGCTAACCCGTTGGAAGCGCGGGGTATCAATACCAAATGGTCGGTTGAGTTTACTTTTGCTCAAATTCACGGCTTTACCAACGCACGCGACATCCTGGAACTGGTAACTCGTCCGCTGCGCCGTAACAACAGCCTGAAAGATTTGGGTTGGGATAAGTTGGTGAAGGAAGAAGCAAAGGTTTAAGTTTCCCTGTTGTAAGTGACTCCGAGTAGATATGAGTAAGGGCGATCGGTTAAACTCGATCGTCTTTTTTTTATTAAGTTGTCAAGGTGAAAAGCCAAACGCACTAAAATAGTGAAATAGCGTTCCGTTCTACTTAATCCATGAGAGAAATAGTATTCTACCGCACAGATTCGGATCGCTGTCCCGTGGAAGAATTCCTAGATTAAGCGAGAAAAGAAGCGGGAATAACGCATGAAGAATTAGCACGGCAATTAAATTTGAATAAATCGACTATTTCTAGAATAGAGAATCATGCAGAAGATGTTGGTATCTATACTTTGGAAAGATATGCGAATGCTTTAGGTAAAAAACTGATTATAGAAATTGCATAGGCTGTTAGAGTTCTTAGGGTTTTGCCAAATCTGCATGATATCGGCATCTCGCCGCTTGGACGCTCGCTCGCTCGCTGTTCGCGAAGCCGATCGATCTATCGAATCGTTTGTTTCCCGCTCGGCAATTCCCAACTTACCAACTTAGCGATTAGAATTAAAGCTAAAACGAGTTGAGGCCAAAACTATGATGAAAGTAAAATTGTCCTTGGTCGCGATCGCATCCAGTGCTGCGATCGCCAGCGGCATTTTGTTGAGTTCTGTTAATTCTGCTGAAGCTTGTTCGTTTTATAAGCAAAAATACCAGGCAAAGAGTTGGTTAAATACGCCGTGGGCATTTGTAATCACTTTACCTGGAATCGCGTT
Organism: Planktothrix sp. FACHB-1355; assembly: GCF_014748295.1. Lineage (NCBI taxonomy): Bacteria > Bacillati > Cyanobacteriota > Cyanophyceae > Oscillatoriales > Microcoleaceae > Planktothrix > Planktothrix sp. FACHB-1355. The sequence continues at coordinate 7,594 of NZ_JACJUP010000026.1, forward strand.
GGCAACGGCTCTTTACATGGGCGGTCGCTCTTACCAAAATGAGCCGCAGTGAAGGCGCTTAAGTGTAATTTAAGCGCCAATTTTCAAGTTTACCCAAAATATGTTTAGGGGCGATTCCTTTGGCATCGCTCCTATTCTTTATAAAAGAATACGGCTGATGTTATGCTTTTCGGAAGAAAAATTTTAACCATGAGGAAAAAGAAGGAGAAACAATGATGAAAAGACTGCCATGTTATTTATTAGCTATTGCTCTATTAGTTCCTGTTACTATAGGAGAGTGGGCTGTTCAAGCAGAAAGCGTCTGTCAAGTGACAGATCCTACAGGGACTCCACTTAATGTTCGGGATCGCCCTAACGGTCGAATAATTAATACTCTAAGAAATGGCCGAGAAGTATATATCCAAGAGATATCTTATGATAATAAAGGCCGCCCTTGGGCTAAAATAGGTGGTTATTATAATGGTCAATATCGAGTTTGGGGTTGGGTGATTAGAGAATTTATTAGCTGCTACAACCGCTAATTAACGAAGTTAAGAGAAGCCAAAAAGCTTCGGGAATTAATAGCTAAATATCAAGCCTGAATTCCTTAATTAATAACGACGATGTTCCTATCCCTTGTTCAATTATAAATTTATGAGCAAAACACCTTCTCCCGAAGAAAGCCGCGAAATGCTGAAGTGGTTGAACCGCAATCGCTGGATGTTGTTAGATCGGTATAAAAATCAATATGTTGCTTATAATGCCGAGCGTTTGATTGCTCATAGCGAAAATTTGCAGGAAGTTTTAGAATTAGCTGAAGCTTCTGGAGAAGTATTTGCGATTTACTTAGTTCCTCCCTATGTTGCTTCTATCCAAATATTACCAATTCGCTTTCGAGCAGTTACTCGTCATAATTGGTTGCCAGATTATCACGTAAAACTGAAGCATAGAAATCAAGAAATTACAACAACAATGTTAGTAGATTCGGGTGCTGAAGTAAGTTTGATTTCGTTCAAGGTAGGGGAAGATTTAGGATTAAGGTTAGCTGATGCCGAATCAAAATTATTAGCAGAAACAATAGCAGGTAGTGTAGAATATGTTACGCGAGATGTGCAAATGACAATTGAAGGGCACAGTTTTATTGCTCCCGTAGCATGGTTACAAAGTCATACTGGAGGAGAGCAATTACTTTTGGGCAGGGAAATTGTGTTTGATAAGTTTAATATTGAGTTTAGGCAGGCGGATGAGCAGATTATTTTTACATGGAGGGAAAAGAAGGAATCATAAATTAGTGATATTTGGGATTATTTAGGCGATCGCCCAGGTATGTAGTTGGGCTTGACGCCTCTGATGCCAGGTTTTCTAAGAGGGCTAAAGCCTAACTACGTACTTGTGCGATCGCATTCCAAATTATTCCATACATTCTTCAGCCAAGCGAATAATTTGAGTAAACAGGAAATTATCCGCTAAATCTCTAATGGCATTTTCCAAATCGATATTTTCTGCTGGAATTTCTTCGAGCAATTCCAACACCATATCGTCGCTGCATTCAGAAGCAGCATCGTGGAGTCTGATTATCCAATCTTGGGGCATTTGAGACAGCAGGTTTTGCAGTTCTGCCTCCGGGACTTTTTCGGAAGTTTTCTGGCTACATTCAGCTTCTTTGTTTTCGCTTTCCCATTCATATTCAACTCCCAGATATTGACCGATTTTTTCTAATAAATCTTCAGTTTGAAAGGGTTTGCGAATAAAATCATCGCAGCCTACTGCTAAAATATTTTTTCGCTGTTCCTCGAAAACGCTAGCAGTCAAAGCAAGGACGATCGTTCTGGGAAATGGGGGGACAGAATCTCCCGAAATTTCCGCGAAATTCAACCTTTTTTGTTCTTCGGATCTAATTTGTCTGGTTGCTTCATAACCATCCATTACTGGCATTCTTATATCCATCAAAATTAAATGCGGTTGCCATTCTTTGTAGCATTGTACTGCCTCTTTACCATTTTCAGATTCGCGGACAGAAAAGCCAATGGATACGAGTATTTTATTGAGTAAAAGGCGACTTTCTGCAACATCGTCAACTATTAAAATACGATATTCGGGTTGTTCGGAAGCCAAATGAATAATTTTTCGATATTGCTTAAGTGTCTGAACTAATTCTGGAACGGCCAAACCGATTTGAATGTCAAAAGCAAATACGCTTCCTTGTCCTGGGTTACTGTTTACTCTAATTTTTCCTCCCATTAATTGTACGTATTTCTGGCTGATTGGCAAGCCTAAACCTGTTCCTTGCTGAGATTTACGACCTGTTTCTGTTTGCTGAAATGCTTCAAATAGCAGGTGAATCTCTTCAGGAAAAATACCGGGGCCTGTGTCTATCACTTCAAAATGAAGATTGAGTTTTTTTGCCTCGTTTTCTGTCGTTATTTCTGAGGCTATAGAACTAACATATACCCGCATTTTCACGCTGCCAACTTCTGTAAATTTAATGGCATTTCCCAAAAGGTTGAGTAATACTTGGCGCAATTTACCTTGGTCAGTTGTGACATACTGAGGAATGTTAGGGCTGCATTCAAAAATCAGTTGCAATCCTTTAGAAGCTGCTTTTAATTGCAGCATTTGTTCTAAGCTGTTTAGCATTTGTATGAGGTCGAAGCTGCTTTCATTAAAATTGGTGCGACCGGCTTCAATTTTTGATACTTCTAAGATGTCATCAATTAGAGCCAGTAGATGTTCCCCAGCGCGATTGATAATGGCAAGATTTTTCTGATTTTCGCCGCAGATAGAATTGTCTTTACTCATGATTTGGCTAAAGCCTAAGATGGCATTGAGCGGGGTTCTCAATTCGTGGCTCATGGAAGCAAGAAATTCGCTCTTGGCGCGGTTGGCAGCATCGGCGGCTAAGACGGCTTTTTGTAAAGCTTCTTCGGCTTGTTTGAGGTTGGTAATATCTGTATGAGCGCCAATCATGCGAATGGGAATTCCATTGGCATCTTTGAGATGAATAGCGCGAGAGAGGATATAAACTGTGGAGCCATTTTTATGGTAAAAACGCTGGGTGGCTAAAAATTGTGGAATGCGATCGCAGTTGTAATCTTCTACGAGTTTTAAAGCGGCGATGCGGTCTGCTTCAAAGATTGCGTTTGCCCAAGCCGATATGTCATTGGGAAATTCGTCATCACTGTAGCCCAACATCTCTTTAAACCGAGGTGAAAAGTAAATTTCTCCGGTGACTAAATCCCAATCCCAGAAGCCATCTTGGGAGGCGCGAAGCACTAATTCTAGGCGTTCTTTTGCCAGTTGCAGCTCTAATTCAGCTCGTTTGCGATCGGTAATTTCAACTATCACCGATCCTACATTAGAAGGGGTGCTGTCGTTCAGGGCAATGGGAAAATAAGAAACTACCCAGTGGCGCATTATACCGGGTTGGCTGGGGATTTCTCCGGTGATTTCTAAATTGAGAATCGGTTCTCCCGTTGCTAATACTTGTTGATAAAGGGGTTCGACTGTGGGGGCAATTTGCGGTAAAAGCTCCCGGATGTTTTTGCCAATATGCTCGCCTGCGGGTATGCCATTAATTTGTGCAAAGTGTTCGTTGATTTGCACGTATCGCAGTTCGCTGTCTATGATATTCATACCGACTGGAGCGCACTTGAAAAAGGCATTTAATCTCGCTTCTCGTAAGGCAAGTTCTTGTTCTAAAGCTTTTTGCTGACTGATATCTTTGTGCGTTCCCGTGATTCGCACTGGCTGTCCGGAACTGTCGCGCTCAGAAATTTTGCCCCGGCAGAGAATCCATTTCCATTCGCCGGATTTCGATCGCATCCGAAATTCTACTTTATAGCAGCTATTTTCGCCTTGGATATAGGCATCTAAGACTTTTTGCATCAAAACGACGTCTTCTGGATGCAGCAAGCTTTCAAAACCTTTTAAATTATTTGCAATTTCGGTATCTTGATAACCTAGCATTTCGTTCCAGGCGCGATCGCGGTAGATTTCACCAGTCCTCAAGTTCCAGTCCCACAAACCTAAATTGCTGCCTTCTAAGGCTAGGTGCAAGCGTTCTTCACTGGTGGAAAGAGCTGCTTCTGCCTTTTTGCGATCGGTAATATCGCGGGCCACCCAAGCGGCAGTATTTTCAGAAATGGGCGCAATGCTGGCAGAAAACCAAACTTCTTCCCGACCCACCCTCAAGCTATATTCGCAATTAACTATTTGCTGCAAATGTAGTGATTCTCTGATGCGGCTGCGAAACATTACACTCGATTCTTTATACAACAGTTCTACTGTTTTACCGATAATATCTGAGCCTGGAGGATACAGTTTTTCGGGCTTTGTGGGAGCAACTTTGATAGTCTTGCCATCTGGATCGACAATTAATACGATGTCTGCCATCGCCTCAAAAAAACCGCGCATTTCTGCCTGAGAAGAACGCAGTTTTTCTGCCATTAACTCGCGTTCTTTAATTTCCTGTTTTAATCGCTCATTTTGCTCTATTATTTGTTTTTGTAACCTGCATATATGTAACTGATTTTCAATCCGCGCTATCACTTCTTCCGTTTGAAATGGTTTGGTAATATAGTCAACACCACCTATAGAAAAAGCTTTAACTTTATCGATTGCTTCGTGCAAAGCGCTTAAAAAAATCACCGGAATATGGCGAGTTTTTTCGTTAGCTTTCAGATGGGAGCAGATTTCATAGCCATCGATATACGGCATCATGATGTCAAGCAAAATCAAGTCCGGCTGCTTAGCCTGAATTGCTGCTGGAACCATCCGCTCATCTCGGATAGGACGTACTTCATACCCGCGTTTGCTCAAAACCTCCGTGAGCAAACGCAAATTATTAATGTCATCATCAACCACTAAAATATTAGCTGTAAATCCATTGTTAATGTAACTATCTAATGACTGAATCATTTATCTTCTCCCGTATATTTATAAAGTTTAATTGCCGTGACAATTTTCTGGTAATCAAACATTTGGATTAAATATTTAAGCCGCTCGGCTAACTGAGGATTAATACCTGCGATTTCGTCAATAGTGGAAGTTATTTCATACCAGCTTGCCTGGATACTGGCTTGCTCTAAACGCTCAATTAAATTTTTAGGTAAAACGGCGAAATCTATGGGCTTTATCGCAGCTTCTTCAATAGGAGTAAGAGAATAATTTTCTCTAGTGGTTATTTGGCCGTTATCTTCTAGTTGTAATTGCTTATTTAATTCTGATAGCCGATCGGCTAAGCCAAACTGAATATCAAAATAGAAAGTGCTGCCACAGCCGACTTTGCTACTGACAGTAATGTTGCCGCCCATCAGTTGAATGAATTTACGGCTGATCGGTAAGCCTAAACCGGTACCTTCTTGAGATTGTTTACCCGTCCTCGTTTGCAAAAATGGTTCAAAAATACTTTCTAATTCATGTTCCGGAATGCCTACCCCTGTATCTTCAATTTCAAAAGCCAGCCGGGAAGTATCTCCATTATCCAGATCCATAAATTCGTTTTCTCTGGTCTGGTTTCTGCCTTTTGTCTTTTCGATCGCTCGCACTGTTACGTGCCCTGCTTCAGTAAACTTAATAGCGTTACCGATCAGATTAATCAAGACTTGGCGCAGCTTTATTTCATCAGTCCGCACAAATTCAGGAATGCTGGCATCTCGATAAAAATTTAATTGCAATTTTTTATCTCTAGCTTTTAAATAAAACATCCTTTCTAACTCATCCAAAAATCGATACAAGTTAAATTTTGTTTCGTTTAGCGTCATTCGACCCGCTTCAATTTTGGCCATATCTAGCACATCATTAATGAGGGTGAGCAAGTGTTCTCCGCTGCGGTTAATAATGGCGATATTTTCCCGATCTTGGGGAGAAAGTCCCGGACTTTGGCTGATTAATTGGGCAAAACCAAGAACGGCATTCAGGGGCGTTCTCAATTCGTGGCTCATATTTGCTAAGAAAGTGCTTTTGGCGCGGTTAGCTGCTTCTGCGGCTTCTTTTGCTTGAGAGAGTTCTGCCTCTGCTAGTTTGCGATCGGTAATATCTAAAACAATCCCATGCCAGACGATATCTCCATTGTTTCGGCGTTCGGGTTGGGAGTTGCCTTGCAACCACTTCAGTTGGCCCGAAGGTGTGATAATCCGCCATTGATGTTTAAAAATATCCATAGTTTGGAGACTGCGATCGATTGCTTCCAAATACGCTGGTAAATCCTCTGGATGGATAAGAGAAAGTATGACATTTTTTGCATCTTGGAAAGCTTGTTCTAGGGTTAGCTCGGTAATTTCTTCGATCCCCCGATTGCAATATTCAAATTTAAAAGAAGCATCGGAATGCCGTACCAAAGAATAAATATTGCCAGGGACAGCTGTTGCTAAGTTTTGCAGGCGAGTTAACGTGATTTTCAAGGTTTCTTCTGTCTGTTTGCGCTCGGTAATATCCTGCACGATGCCAAATAATTTAATAACCTGCCCTGCTTCATTAAAAACAGGTTCTCCTTTACCGAATGTGTACCGGATCGCACCATCCGGTCGAATAATGCGGATTTCATGCTCGTAAGCTTTCCCCTCTCTCACAGCAAGTTCGATATTCCGCTGTAAAATTTCTAGATCTTCGGGATGGGTGAACTGTAACAACCGATCGTAGGTTGGTTCGCCTTCGCGAGGATCGAGTCCGAAGATGTAGAAGGTTTCTTCAGACCAAGTGATTTTTGGGGTGATGATATCGAAAGACCAATTGCCTAAATGGGCAATTTTTTGGGCTGCCATAAGGGCACTTTCACTTTCCCGCAAAGCTTGTTCGGTTTGTTTGCGATCGGTAATATCGACCGACATTCCGATTAAGGTGGTAGGATTGCCTGCGGGATCGGTTAAAATTTTGGCCTTTACCTGCAACCATCGCCATTCAGGGTTCTCTACACTAGCAGTAAGCCGATGTTCGATTTGAAACCCTCCCCTTTGGGAAATCGCTTCTTGATTGGCTCGGTGCAGTTTTGCTCGATCGTCGGGATGAACCATTTCCAGGGCTTCATTATAGGAAATTCTCATAGGAACTTCCTTTTTGATCGTAGAGGTGAATAATAGCTCGTCAGTCTGGAGATTTCGTTCCCAGGCGATCGCATTCGATACTTCCATTGCTAACCTCAATCGAGCTTCTCTTTCTTGGATAATTGCTTCGGCGCGTTTGCGATCGGTTACATCCAGAACTATTCCATGCCAGACAATCTCGCCATTCTCCCGCCGTAGCGGTCGAGAATTGGCCTGAATCCACTTAATTTTTCCAGAAGGCGTCATAATTCGCCATTCGTGTTTGAACGTTTGCATGGTTTCCACAGCTTTGGCAACTGCTTGCTGATAGCCTGTGCGATCGTCTGGATGAATTTGGTTAAATGTAAGTTCGGGGTGTTCTAACACTTCTGCGACGGGAATCTCGTGTATTTCCTCAAATACAGGACTGAGGTACTCATACTGGACAGGGCCATCTGGATATTCGACAACGGTGTAGATTACTCCTGGCGAAGCTGCGGCTAACTGCTGTAAGCGAAACTCAATTTGCTGGAGAGCTTGTTCGGCTAGTTTGCGATCGGTTATGTCGATCATAATGCCAGTTCCATACCAGCATTGATTTGTCTCATTGCAATAGGTGCTTAAGGAGTTAGCAACCCACCGAATGCTACCGTTTTTATGTCGGAGTCGGAATTCAATCGTGGTGGCAAAATTGGGTGTAAAAAATCGCTTGAATGCTGGCTTGATAACAGTTTCTATATCTTCAGGTAAAATCAGCGATAGTAGCAGCGAATAATCGGCGGCAATTTCTTCACCTGTGTAACCGCAAATTGCTTCAATACCCGGTGAAAAATATTCATATTCCCAGCGATCGTTATCGCTCAACCGAACTCCCGATATAAAGGCAGGCGCATTATTCAACACCGATTTCAGCCTAGCTTCTGAAGTTTGTAAAGCTATCTCCAGTTGTTTGCGATCCGTAATGTCGATGGCAATTACCGTCACCATCCAGCACTTTTGAGTTCGATCCCATCGAGAATTAGTAGTTTCAGCAATCCACCGCATACTGCCATCTTTGTGGCGCAACCGATACTCGCGATGGGCGGTGCGTTGCTCAAAAATATTCGCAAATAAATCGCTTTCGATCGCCTGCCAATCTTCGCTGGGTATCCTGCTAATCCAAATAGTTTTATCTGCTTTGATTTCGGCAGCGCTGTAGCCGGAAAGCGCCTCGCAACCGTTAGCGATATAATCGATTTCCCAGTTTCTATTGGCAAACACGCGAAACCTGGAAATCGCCGCCGGAGCAGTATTTAAAATATCGTTTAATTTCGCTTCCGATGCTTCTAGGGCGCGTTCTAAGTTTTTGCGTTCGGTAATATCCCGACAAATACAAAAGTTGACTTCTTTCCCATCAATAATTACATTATTGGCACTAATTTCTACATCATAAATCGAACCATCTTTACGGCGATGCTTGGTTTCAAATGTGTTAATGCACAGATTATTTTCAGCAATTTTACGTTCGATTTCATCTCGCTTCCAATCAGCATCCCAATCGACTAGATTTAAAGTTAATGTTTCTGCTATGGTGTAGCCCAACATTCTGGCAAAACTAGCATTAGTTTCTAGGACATTACCTTGGGAATCGAGGACGACAATACCATCAACAGAACTATCCAGGAGGGTTTTGCTGCGAAGAATTTCTCTCGCTAGAGCTTGTTCTATTTGTTTGCGATCGGTAATATCTTTGAGCAAACCAATTACGCAATCTTGTTTATTTATGTGGCTGACTGTAGCCGACATTAAAACTGTTCTGGCTTGACGCGATCGAGTGCGAAGCACGACTTCAAAATTTTCTAACTTACCTTCGCTGGTAAGCGCTTGGCGGAAGCGATGCAAGTCTTCAATTTTATCCCATAGTTTTAGCTCAACGCAAGTTTTGCCGATAATTTCTTCATAAGGATATTCCACAAATTTGGCAAAGCTGTCATTGACGTTCAAACAGCGTCCTTCCGATAAAGTGGCAATCCATAACAGATCGGGACTGCTGTGGAAAATAGTAGAAAA
>NZ_JACJUP010000260.1:0-6904 GCF_014748295.1 Planktothrix sp. FACHB-1355
TCTTTTTGGCGGAGAAACTACCAGGTAAATCATCTTTAGTCCGATTGCTGTCCTTACTAAATAAAATAATCTTTATTGTTTACCCCCCACTTCTTTCGTAAGTATAGTCCCGATGTTAAGTTAGTCTGTGTTTGCTAATACAGCGATCGCCTAAAAAAAACAACCCCGTCTTTCACATCGGGGCTGTCTTTTCTGGCAGGGCATGACTAATGCAGTATGATACAAGTAACCCCCCAGTTTAATTCTTCTTCCTCTTGCCTCCTGCATAGATGTACCCTGCCATAGGCACCGAAGGGAAATTCTTGTCGCGCTGCACTAATCATCTTATTCGATCGCTGCTGCTCAAGCTATCAAGGTTTGAACTTAGCAAATTTTTCGTTATAATTTACAGTCCTATTGCTGCAAGGTATTCGTCTTCGCCTCACCGCCCCTCAGATAAGATCGCATTTGATACCGCATCACTCCGAATCGGTCTTGTCTTTTTGATTTTTGTGGCTGTGTTTTCCGCCTTCGCGACCAATTTCAGCCATATGTTCGCGATCTTTACTGACCGCTTGACCGCCTTTGCGACCGGCTTCTCTAGCTTCTTCGGGTGTAAACTCGTGAGCGGTTCCCTTTTGATGTGCGGCTTGTCCTCCCTTACTGGCGATTTCGCGTTGCTTGTCTTTGTCCATAGAAGCAAATCCGCGCTTGCTTTTCTCCGTCATAGTATTTGTCCTCGCGTTACTAGCTTTTTTAACTAACTATACTTCTACAGACTAAACCTGCTGAGTTTGCCTAATCCTCTGCCTGTAGAAAGAAGCACTAGACGAGCGGGAAAAAATAAGCAAAGGAAGAATTTAACTTTTTTATCCTTCGATATTCTTAGTTATTCATATAGCCATTATTGAACTAATTGAGTTGTCAACCTATATTCTAGGTCGATCCGCACCATATAGTGCAACAAGCCAAGTTAATTCTAACAGCAACTCGCTTTTCTTGAGAAGAGTTGCGTAATCTCCCAAATAATTTTTATCTACAAAATGTAAACGATATATTTTTTGGGTAGGATTAACATCTATCTAAAGATAGATAAAATAAATTTTGGCTTAAATTTAATTATGGCAAATTTAATTGATGTGCTTTAATAGTATAGATTTTTTTAATATTTGAATTTATAAAAATATGCTATAAAATAAAAATATACATATAAACGCAATCATTTATTCGCGCTCGGTCATAGAGTTGGTTGAATGCCACGATAAAGAAAAAAGGCAGAAAAGAGCATCGTTTATTAGGTTTCCGCCTACCCCCTACAGAGGTATACACCGAAAAATAAATACCTGACGACCAAAGAATAATGACTGGGTAATCAAAAATAATCAAAATATCTTTCTTTAGTTAGTATGTAAAAATAAAAAATCCCTGTACCTTTTGTTTATCAGGGAGAGTTTAAAAACTTGCATATGAACGTAGATTTATTTGCCAAGCAGATAGAAGCAATTCACGGTCGCTTATACCAGCTCTACGAAGGAGCTAACGCCACCCCTGCCCCGCAACCGGACTTGCTGCCAAAAGCTTTTAAAGAACTGGGTACGGCCTCGGAAGCACTACAAATAGCAGCAGAGGAACTGTACCAGCAAAATGAAGAGTTGATGGAAGTCAGATCCCAGGTAGAAATAGAACGCCAGCGCTACATGGATCTGTTTGAGTTCGCTCCGGATGCTTACATAGTGACTGATGCACAAGGGAAAATCCGAGAAGCCAACCGCGCCGCCTGCTCAATGCTGAACCTGACACAAAAGTTCTTGATTGGCAAACCCCTGATAGTTTTTATCACTGAGTCAGAACGTTGGGTTTTTCGTTCGGAATTAAACCGAATTCAGCAAAAAGACCGGGTGCAAGAATTGGAAGTGCGAATGCAAGCTCGTGGGGGTGAGCAGTTTGATGCGTCTGTGAAAATAGCTCCCGTCTTGGATGCGGAAGGCAGACCGATCGCCCTGCGTTGGATGCTGCGAGATATCTCAGCACAGAAGCGGAGTCTACAGGCGATCGATCTTTTCGATCTGCATCCGAGCTGCGATCGTCCCGCTCAAGTTTATGCTAAAGGTGAAGTTATTCCCCTCAATTCCCAAACTATTTGGCTAGTATGTCACGGCTTGGTGAAACTGACTACCTTGAGCGAAACCGGCCAAGAAGTATTAGTAGGATTGGCAGGCGAAGAAATGCCTTTTGGTTCCAGCTTAACCTCCCTGCACGCTTACCAAGCCACAGCCTTATCGAAGGAAGTTCGATTAGTGTCTGTTTCCTTGACAGAAATAGCCACCTCCCCAAAACTCGCTCAGACACTTTTATCTAAAATTAACCATCGGCTGCAGCAGACAGAATCTCTTTTAGCCATTTCCGGACAGAGACGAGTCAAAGACCGCTTGTACTATTTTCTGCTGCTGTTGAAACAGGAATTTGGCGAACCAGTCACCGAAGGAACTCGTCTGAGAGTTCGCCTCACTCACGAAGACTTTGCAAATGCTTGCTGCACCACCCGCGTGACGATTACCCGCCTGCTTAGTAGGTTACAGCAACAAAATACTATCTTGTTTGACTCTAAATCTCACATCATCATCAGGAATAGCAATTTATAAACTACCCACTGTGACTGCGTTGAGCAGTGGGTTTTCAGAAGCCCTGAATCATCCCTGTTCAAAGAACAAGAAAGACCCGTGCCACCAGGCGAGTTTATAGTCACCTTACCAAGAATTGCGATGTTGCAACTTCCGTTATAATCTGCATCCCCAGACCATCTGCAATGTCCACATTTAAACCGCTTTCCGTCTCGATAAGATTTACCCTGAATTGGGTGAATGCGAAAGCAGTTATGGCACATCTGGCTAGTGTATCTGGGGTCAACAAATACAATTTTCACGCCTTCTTTTATCGCCTTATAAGTTAGGAATTGCCGTAACTGATAGAACGCCCAACTATTGCCAAGACGCTTATCATCTTTGCTTCTTGGCTTTTGGTTGGTGCGTTCCCTGATTCCGGTTAAATCCTCCAAACTAATGGCCCCCTCCCCACCCTACTGCGTTGAGGCTGGGGACTCTCGCGAATTTGTTGACAAAACTTGCAAGGGCCTGGGTTGCCCCAAGCAGAGTAGGGGTTACAGGCATTTTGGTGGCTCATCTTATCCGTATAAATAAGTAATTTTGGTTTTAGGCTCAGTAATAATACGTAAGTATCTCTCGGCTTGAAAAAGGGCTATGGCGATCGCACCCTAAACCTAAAACATCACGATTATAATTTTTATTAATAAATATTGCTAAATAAGAAAATAAATATTAAAGTTTAAACTAGCTGTAAAAATACAGAATTTCTTAATACAGCTGACGCATTTAATCGGGGGTGCAGCGGGTAAGGGTGCAGGGGAGCTTATCCTCTCCTGTCAATCGATCGTTGAAAAAATTAAATCCTGTTTAAAAACTTTGGTTTTTCTCTGGATTTATAAAAACATAAGCATACGAAGAGTGGATACAACCAAACCAGGTGGATACAACAATGGCAACGGAAGGTAAAGAAAGCGCGATCGTGGAAAACCGATCGCTCAAAGCAGAGCAGAACTTACGGTGCGCCTCTGACAAGTTTTTCGCTCTCTCCCTAGATATGCTTTTCGTCGTGGGTTTAGACGGCTACATCAAACAACTGAACCCAATGTCCGAAAAAACGCTCGGCTTTACAACCAAAGAATTTCTTTCCCTACCGTTGCTGGAATTTGTTCATCCCCAAGACCGGGAATTTACCCTGGCACAATTTGAGAAGCTCGAAAATATAACAGAGACTGTTTCCTTTGAAAATCGCTGTCGGTGCAAAGACGGCTCCTACAAATGGCTGTTGTGGAACGCCACCCTATCTCAGGAGGAACAATTAATTTACCTTGTCGCTAGGGATATCACTGCGAGCAAACAGGAAAAACAAGCTTTGCAGGAAACCGAAGAACGTTACCGCTTGTTAGTTGAAAGCGTCAAAGACTATGCCATATATATGTTAGACCCCCAAGGGCACGTCATCAGCTGGAACCCTGGAGCCGAACGGTTGAAAAGATATCGGGCAGAGGAAATCATCGGCAAGCATTTCTCTTGCTTTTATCTCAGCGAAGATATAAAACAAGGCAAACCCGAACAAGAATTAAGAGTGGCTCAAGCGGAAGGCAGGTATGAAGACGAAGGTTGGCGCGTGCGTAAGGACGGGTCGCGATTTTTGGCTAATGCCGTCGTCACAGCTTTGCGAGGGAAAGATGGACAGCTGCGGGGTTTTGCCAAGGTGACGCGAGACATCACCGAACGCAAGCTAGCGCAAGAGGCGCTCCAACAGGCGAACGACGAATTAGAAAAACGAGTGGAAGAACGAACGGCTGAGCTAACTCAAGCTAATGCCCTTTTGAGACAGGAAATCGACGTTCGCAAGCGTACTGAAGTGGCATTGCGCCAATCAAAAGCACACTTGAAAGAGCAAGCCAAGCAGCTGGAGGAAGCTTTGCACGAACTGCACAGCACCCAAGCGCAACTAATTCAAAAAGAAAAAATGTCTAGCTTGGGGCAATTGGTCGCCGGTATCGCCCACGAAATTAACAATCCAGTCAGTTTTATTTACTGCAATCTAGATTATGCGAATCGCTACGTGCAAGACTTGCTCCACTTGTTACGGCTTTACCAACAAAACTTCCCTCAAAGTACGCCAGAAATTGTGGAAGCAGAGTCAGCGATCGATTTAGATTTCCTCGTAGCCGATATCACTAAATTGTTATCCTCAATGAAGCGGGGAGCTAAGCGCATTCACGAAATTGTTTTATCCTTGCGGAATTTTGCGCGACACGACGAAGCCGAGATGAAATTTGTCAATATTCACGAAGGGATTGACAGCACTCTCAGCTTACTGCAAAACCGCCTAAAAGCAACAGAAGGTTGCCCGCCTATCCAGGTGATTCAAGCTTACGGCGATTTGCCTCTGGTGGAATGCTATCCCGGACTGTTGAATCAAGTATTTATGAATCTGTTCGCCAATGCAATTGATGCTTTGGAAGAGTTAGAACGTAGCAAGGTTGACACTCTCTCACCTTCCCACCCTACCATTATCATTCGCACAGAGGTTGTCGGTCAGCGGGTGAGAATAAGTGTTGCCGATAATGGCCCCGGCATGACAGAAGAAGTGCGCCGACGGTTATACGACCCATTTTTTACCACCAAATCCGTAGGTCAGGGTATAGGTCTTGGTTTGTCGATTTGCTACCAAATTGTTGTGGAAAAACATCGCGGTCAATTGAATTGTATATCCCAGCCTGGGAAGGGTGCGGAATTTGTAATTGAAATACCCGTTTTTGCACGCTCAACGCAGCCGACTTCCTTCCAGTCTAAGACAGAGGTATCTTCTCAGCAACAATTAGCGTTAAATTGAATTGGAGAGTCTTGGCTTCCTTTCCCCTTATCCCTTTCTCCCCCACTCTCGGCTCTCTTTCTAAGAGATATTTGAGGTTGCTTTCATGACACAGCCATCCAATTCTAACGATTTCGTACAAACTCCACAACCAAATCGATCGTCAAATATTTTTATTTGGATTATGGCGAGTTTAGGTTGTGGCTGTTTGGGTTTTATTGTACTAGGCATTATTGCCGCCATAGCTTTGCCTAGTTTCCTCAACCAAGCCAACAAAGCAAGGCAAGCGGAAGCCAAACAATATGTTGCCGCTATTCTCAGATCCCAGCAAGCTTTTAGAATCGAAAAACCTACTTTTAGCAATTCTCTTCAAGAATTACAAGTGGGAATTAGACCGGAAACTGTCAATTATAGCTATAAAATAGTGCCTCAGCCGGATAAAAGCAAAAGCGTAATTATAACTGCACAAGCGAAAAGATCCGGTTTAAAAAGCTACACTGGTACTGTGTTCGCGATTAAAAAGGGCAACGATGTCACTACCGTTACAGTTATCTGCGAAAGCAATCTCTCCACCAGCACACCTCCAGCAGCACCAAAACCTCCTCAAGGTGAAAATAGTTTAATTGAATGTCCTTCCGGTTCGCAAAAAATTAGCATTTAAAATATGAAAATTATCGATTTAATTACGTGGTTTGAAAATTGGGCTCCCCCATCATGGCAAGAAAGTTGGGATAATTGCGGTTGGCAAATTGAGCCGGTAATTTTGGATGAACCAGCACGGGTATTAGTTTGTTTGACTCCCACTTTGACGGTGATGCAGGAAGCTATTTCTCTGCGCGATAATGGCATTCCAGTAAATTTGATATTTGCTCATCATCCACTCATTTTTAGTCCGCTGAAATCGCTGCAAAGTGGGAATCCTATTGCGGAAATGGTTAGACTTGCCTATACCCACAAAATTGGGGTTTACACCGCTCACACTAATTTCGATCGAGTTAATGATGGTACGGCGGATATGTTAGCGCAAATTTTGCAGTTAAAGCAAGTTACGCCGATAACTCCCAGTCAAGATGGATTGGGATACGGTCGCGTTGGCTATCTGGAACCATCCCTGACTTTGAAGGATTTGCTGACTGAAATTCAAACTCGACTTTCTCCTCCGAATCTGATATTTTCACCTGAAAGTAATTTAGATATAACTATTGACAAAGTGGCGGTTTTAGGGGGGTCTGGAGCAAGTTTTATTTCGGCTGTTGTGAAGACGGGAGCTAAAGCTTACCTGACTTCTGATTGTAAGTTTCACCAATTCCAAGAAGCACGCGATCGCGGTATTATCTTAATCGATGCCGGACATTATGCCACAGAAAGACCGGCTTGCGATCGCTTAGTGCAAAAATTCAGAGATTTAGGTGTAGAATGGGCGCAACTGAGCCAAAAAGATGAAGACTTTCGCCAATTTTTTCAGATTACCTAATTAGGTGGGCATTGCCCACCCTACGTT
>NZ_JACJUP010000261.1:0-6898 GCF_014748295.1 Planktothrix sp. FACHB-1355
TCGTTCCCCTAAGCGGCTATTTTTGTACCAACTCTCATGGCTACGATGTAGTTATATTTGGCACTGGTATTGCTTTGCCAGACTTATTTCCAGAAAACAAAGCACTGGCCGATTTCAGCACCAGTCTGCATTTTTGGCTGTCTTACACATTTTTGGCGACGATCGCAGTCCATGCGATCGACCAATGGAAATACTTGCGGGCGCAAATGCGACGTTTGTACAAAGCGTTGATAAGTCAAAAGTCAAAAATCAACAGTCAAAATTAAAAATTGCTTCCCTCTCCCTAGAAAACACTTAACAAATCGGTCGATTTCCGGGCTTTACCGCATGGATATACTCGCTGCCGGAAGTCGGCCATCCCCGTTTGTAAACAGCTTCCTCCGGCTTTCCCCATCCCAGCTGCAAGATAATTTCTAGGAAATCGGACTTTTCAAAGTTGCACAAACCCGCCCATTCGGTGCGCTGAGAAATTCTGCCCACATCAGCAGGAGAGATCGATCGAAAATCCTTGCCATTATTCACACTCAAATATAAATCCATTCCCGCCGTCACCTCATACCAGAATGCTAATATTGAAGGTTTAGCAGCTTTGAGCGTCTCGATATCGCTGGGCAGAGCAATCAACTGGGCATCTACTTCCGGCATTCGCAGAGTTTTCCCTTTCACCGCGACTTGTCGCCAGACAATACCGGAAACATCGTTTTCCCTTTGATAGCGGTGAATCGTCTCTTTAAAATCTTGATAAGCGGCAAACTTTTGCGCTCCCTCGGATTTGAGAAACCGATCGATTAAAGGATTGCCAGAAGCTTCCGCAGTTAAGTTAAGGCGCTGACCCATGAGGCAGGCTTGGCGCTCTTGGGCCAAAATTTCAATTAGTTCCTTAGTGGTGTAGATGTTGTTGGACATAGAAACACCATCTGGGACGGTTAGGTGGATATTATGTTCTAGGATTATTTTGTATTTTGTTTAATATTACACACCTAAAGATCGATAGTAGGTTGGGTAGAGTGCCAGCGAAACCCAACAAATATTCTTACTTCCTTCCCCTCGTAAAATTATCGATCGCAAGTTACCTGTTGTTCTTTTCTCCCCCACTCCCCACTCCCCCTAATACAATAAGGTGAAAAACACTGAGGTGGTTGGGTTTCGTCACCTCAACCCAACCTACAGCTTATTCGGCGAGTTCCGTACTGAACTCATTCACCAATCGCGGTTTCAATTGTACAGATTGCGATCGAGGTTGCAAGTTAAACAGTTCGCGGAAAACATCGTCTACCCGCTCAAACGGCACTTGTCCCTTCTCATTGAGAACTTCCTTACCCGATCGATCGAGTAAGACAACTTGAGGTACAAAACCTTTGTAGTAATACCCAGGTTCCGTCGTTTCGTAGGTAGATTTGGCTGGGATACTATCCACGCTAACGGGGATAAAATCTGCCGCCCGACCGTAAAATGCTTGCAGTCGGGAAACCACAACAGCATATTGCTTGCAATCCTTGCTGTCATCTACATAGAACACCAACAAAGTCGGCTTATCTGCCTGCAAAGATTGTGCCAAAGTCACTTTTGGCGGCACTAAGGAACCATTCCCGCCATAAAGGACAAACACATTGCCCTCAAAGTAATCGTCGTTGATACCCGCTAAAGCAGGTGGCGTGCCGATGAGTAACAAACAACTCAGGACTGCTACCAGCGTCAGCAGCCAGCTGGCAAAAAGCCTTCGCCAGTAATTCAGAAAAACCGATCTCACTCTACGTACCTGCTCTGAAAAACTTACCTAAAGTCTTAATCTAGCTCTACTTCAGCGCATTCGCACTTCTCGCTTCACGTCAATCAGTACCTTACCATTACGGATCAGGCGATATTCTCCTCGCCAAACACCAGGCGATAACGGTTGATTGGCGGACGCCTTTTTGCCAACATAGCTCAACCAAGCTCGACTGGGCTGAGCGAGGTCTTGTTTGCGGACGGCGAAAGGTTTACCGTCGGGTGCGGTAAGTTGAAATTCTTGTCGATCGCCCTGAAGCACTCCATATGTTTGCACCCAAAAAATCAGCGCCGGACTGTTGTGAGAAAGTTCTGTTTCCGAAAAGCGTCCTTCCCAGATAGCGTTCATAGTTGGTGCTTCGGTGGCAAAACCCGATCGCACCAGACCTGTGGGAACGTAACTCAGAGGCTGTTCCCATAAAGGTTTGCGATCGACTCGACAACCAGTCCCAGCATTGGCACCCACAAACGGGTCTACAACTTTATTCTGGTAGCGAACGGTCAAATGAACGTGAGGGAAGGAAGCTAAACCGGATTCTCCTACCATACCCAACACCGTACCGGCAGCGACTGCGGTATCCGGTTTGGCAACAACGCTGCCGTTGCGGAGGTGACAGTACTGTGTTTGCCAACCGTTGCCGTGGTCAATCACAACTCCGTTACCGCATTCTCTACCTTGAACGTTGGCTTTATCGGTTTCATCGGCGACTCTGCGATCGCTCACTCCGTCCCTAACTCGGAGGACTTTACCGGCAGCGGCTGCTTTGACGGCTACGCCTGCTGCCATCGCCCGTTCATCTGGAATCGCAAAGTCCGTACCGGTGTGATCGTTGTAAGTTTGGCGACCGCAGCCAAAATCGACTTCTGCTGGGCTGGGGTCGCGGTCTACGTAGTGCATGATAAAGCAGTTTTGACCGAGCGTGCAGTCGATCGGCAGCTTCAGTTTGAAGGCAGTTGCGGCGTTAGAGGTGTTTTCTTTACCGAAGCACGCGGGAAGGAGTGCCAGGAAGAAAACAAGAAGTGCGGTGACGAGAAAAGATTTTTTCATGGCAGGAATAGTTAAAAAGGCGAATTGCATTTCAGCTGCTGCGACTGAAGTAAATTGCCGCGAGGATAATCAAACCCAGAAGTGCTAAGGGCACCCACAGATCGATCGGATCTGACATATTAGTTCCTTTTTTGTTGGCAATAACACCTAAAAATTAATATTCTTGATTATATATCTTTAAAATGTAAAGTGAAGCTTATAGGAGCGCCAACGATGACAGCAAGCGACGCGGTAATTTGGCTAAAAGAACGAACAGCTCTAAGCGTGCTGTCGGATGAGGTATTGGAAGCGATCGCGCCAGTTTTGATCGAAAAAGTCGTACCCAACCAAACTCGCCTCGTGCTGGAAGATACGCCACCGGAAGGTCTTTATATCCTCAAACAAGGACGGCTGGAGGGCGATCGCATCAATCAAACAGGTTCGGTTTGGGGTATCAGTTTACTCCCAGGTGCGATCGTTCACGCACAAGAGCTACTATTTGGGCAGTTGGCGCAAAGAACTGTCCAAGCGCTGAGCGAATGTCAGGTGTGGTTTATTCCGGCTGACAAATTTCGGGAATTAGTTGTCAAATACCCGGAAATTACCCAGACTTTTTCCCAGCAACTGGCAATGGAATTAGCGCAGATATCTTCTCAATTAACTTATGAGCAAGAACGCCAAACTATTTTACGTCCCTACTTAGTAACTAAGGCGAAACGAGGAATTGTAGGTAAAAGTCGTTATGCTGTGCGTTTGCGACAGCAAATTAAAAAAGCCACAGAAGATCGCCGTTCGGTGTTAATTTTTGGGGAACCGGGACTGGAAAAAGATAACATTGCCGCTCTGATTCATTTTAGTTCGTCTCAGCGACGACAACCGATGATTAAAATTGATTGCAGTAAGTTGCAGGCAAACGGTGTAGAACTTTTTGGTCGTGCTGGGGGAAAATCTGGATTAATTGAATGGTTGGGAGAAGGAAGTTTACTTCTCAACAATATCCAAGAACTGCCGCCAGAATTGATGCCCAAAATAGCTGAATTGGTGAAAAGTGGCACTTATACACCAGTCGGAAATAAAGGGTCGGAATCGTCGCTCAAAAGTAAGTGTCTAGCACGCATTCTGATGATTTCCGAGAAAACCTTACCTGCGATCGATCGCAGCGTCGGTCATGCAGTCAAAGTTCCGCCTCTGCGAGTAAGAAAAGCGGATGTTGCCGATCAAGTAGAATACTACTTTAGATTGTTTTGTAAAGCTAAAGGTATAAACAAACCTCAAATAACATCAGAAGCTTTGCGATGGTTGCAAGCCTACGATTTTCCTGGCAATCTCAGAGAGTTGCAAAGTTTGGTGGAAAGAGCGATCGTCCAATCCCCTGGTGCGAACGAGCTAACCGAAGCTGTTTTTTGGTCTGCCCAAACTAAGAAAAAACAATTTCGCGTCAATCTCTTAAATGCCTATCCAAGTTTGCGACGATTTTTACGCAGTCCCTGGTGGCCGGATAGAATAAATTATGGCTTCACATTAAGCTTTTTTGCAATTGTTATAGGGATCTTATTTTTTGGCCCTCAGCATCGCCATCAAAATGTGGCTTTAAATTTATTTTGGGCTTGGTGGTGGCCTTTAGTTCTGATTGGTTTTCCCTTTGTAGGACGCCTGTGGTGTGCTGTTTGTCCATTCATGATATATGGGGAAGTTACGCAGAAACTTTCCCTATGGCTTTGGCCGCGTCAGCTAAAGCGGTGGCCGCGACAGTCAGCGGAAAAGTGGGGAGGATGGTTTTTGTTTGGCTTATTTGTTTTAATTTATTTGTGGGAAGAACTTTGGCATTTAGAAGATACTGCTTACCTTTCTGCTTGTTTGTTGCTGTTAATTACTGCCGGAGCGATGATTTTTTCCGCTATTTTTGAGCGGCGATTTTGGTGCAGGTATCTGTGTCCGATCGGTGGAATGAATGGCTTATTTGCCAAATTATCAATGACCGAATTAAGAGCGCAGCAAGGAACTTGTTCGGCAGAATGCACTACTTATCAATGTTACAAAGGTGGGCCTCAAAAAGGGGAGGGCTTGGAGACTGATGGCTGTCCTTTATATTCTCATCCAACCCATTTGGAAGATAACAAAGATTGCGTACTTTGCATGACTTGCCTCAAAGCTTGTCCCCATCGATCGGTCGAGTTAAATTTGCGTCCGCCAGGGATTGAGTTATGGACTACTCATGTGCCTCATGCCTATGAAGTGGCGCTGCTAATGTTGTTGTTGGGAGGTATATATCTTCATCGCCTGCCGGAATTAGAATCTTGGTTGGGATTGAATTTCAATTTAGATTTGTTTTTGCCTCATTTGGCATTTGTTCTGGTAGTTTTGATTGTGCCTACATTAGTTACTTTGTTGGCATATGGCTCGATTCAGCTATTTAATCGTTTGTTGAAACCGCGCTCGTTTGTAGAGTTGGCTTACGGTTATTTACCTCTGGTTTTGGGGGGTAATTTGGCTCATTATTTGCAACTGGGTTTGGGCGAAGCGGGACGAATTCTGCCATTAAGTTTGGCTACTTTTGGGTTTAGCGGTGAAGGTTTACCGATATTGGTAGCGCATCCAGCCACGATCGCATTTTTGCAGGGAACAACCCTGATTTTTTCTGTGCTTTTGTCAATAGTCTTAACGCAAAAAATTGCTCGTCAACCGCTGCGATTTTTGCTGCCGCAACATTTGGCAACGATAGTTTTGGCAGCAAGTATGTGGGCAATTATTATCGCAAGCTAGTTACTGCTTGACTTCAATAACGTTTATCGGATCGCCAGATAAAGTTTCTTTAGCTGATATGAGGTTGAGACATTGTGATTTTTTTTGCTTGGCGAGACTCGCATAGTTACGCAAGTCGGCAAAGCGCCAGCCATCGATCACTTTGTCGAAATGTGCAACAGCTGCTGTGCAATCAGCGTTTCGGTATGCTTCGTATCCGATGGTGTAGTTGTTAGCGTCTATGAAAAATCGACCGACTGTATATCCAGAAGCAGCAACATAAAGAAGAAGTGCCACAAGCTCAATTGGAGGTTTGAAAAGGTGTTTGGCGTTTTGGGATGAGTGTGTGGAAAACATAACTAATCCTCAAGTATCAGGAGTGTCAATTTGGCTTGGATATAACTAAGCCTTGAATTTTGGCCTGATATCGGGTGTGCCTGACCCAATGGCACTTATGCAGCCTGACATCATAAGTTATATATACAAGCTGACTAGCTGTGATTCCGGATGGCGGATGGCGATCGCAAATACAACCTTTTCTGGCTGAGTTTAAATCAATCAAAATAAGTTATTAAAACGATATGATTTACTTATGATTTGGCTGGCTTGGGGCAGTTGGGTCATTGTTGGCTGGGTCAATCGTCAAACACACTTACTACAGGGGCAAAATCAAACTCATAATTATGCAGCTATTCACCATAGGTCACTCCAATCTCAGTATTGAAGCTTTTATTTCGTTGCTTCAACAGCATGAAATTACGGCGGTGGCGGATGTGCGATCGCATCCCTACAGCCGTCGCTTACCCCATTTCAATCAATCCGCCTTAAAAGCATCATTACAAAACATTGGCATTCGCTATGTTTTCCTGGGTCGAGAACTAGGTGCAAGACCGGAAGATTTAAGCTGTTACGATAATACTGGCAAAGCGCTTTACGAAAGAATTGCTGCCACTAACCTATTTGCCGAAGGAATTCAACGCTTAGTTAAAGGTGCTGAAACTTATCGAATTGCGATGATGTGTGCGGAAAAAGATCCGCTTACCTGTCATCGCACTATTTTAGTTTGTCGCCAACTGGGAAAATTTGAGGTGCAGATTAATCATATTTTATCAGATGGCAGTTTGGAAACGCAAGAGCAACTAGAAAAAAGGCTCTTAAAGAAATTTAATAAAGATAGCGATCGGCCCATTCAATTAAGTTTATTCGATCCGTCACCTATCAAAGATGAAATCGATCTAGAAGAAGCTTATAATCGACAAGGTAACGAAATTGCATATGTCAAAGAAGATTAGATCCCCGACTTCTTGAAGAAGTCGGGAATCTAGGCAGCATTAGATCCCCGACTTCTTGAAGAAGTCGGGG
>NZ_JACJUP010000262.1:0-6837 GCF_014748295.1 Planktothrix sp. FACHB-1355
TACTAACACTCATAAATATAATATGGTTTTGGCTAAAGTTATTAATTAGATTTTTAGAATATTTTTCCTCATATAAAACACTAAAAAAAATAAATCTTGCTGCGATATACCGAGGCCAGAAACATATTTATACTTTAAAAAAGCCACAACAAAATATGAAAATTAACCCCGAAAAATTTATAGACTATCGTCAGCAAATATGCGATTGTTTACGCAACGCCAAGACCAAAGTGCAAGCTAAATTGCTAACTCTCAAACAGCCGAACAATAAATTAGAAAACCCAGTCCAAGAGGGCACAGATGAATTACGCATAGCCTTTCAAGAATTGCAGAACAAAATTGCAGAACTTAAGCGAGCAGAAGAAGAACTTAAAGAATCGCTTTCTCTTCAACGAGCAGCTCTTGAATCAACTGTTGACGGCATTCTTGTGGTTAATAAAAATAGAAAAATAGCAACTTATAATCAAAAATTCGTACAGATGTGGCGGATTCCTGCTGATATTATAGCCTTAAAAGATGACAAAGAAGCCCTATCTTTTGTCGTCTATCAGCTAAAGGACCCCGAAAGTTTTCTTGCTAAAGTAGGCGAAATGTACGCCCAACCGGAGGCAGAATCTTGCGATATTTTGGAATTTAAAGATGGCAGAATTTTTGAACGCTATTCAAAGCCTCAGCGTCTGGGAGAAGAAATTGTTGGCCGAGTTTGGAGCTTTAGGGATATTACAGAACGGCGGATGGCAGAGGAAACTATTCGCTATCAGGCTCTGCACGATCTTTTAACCGATTTGCCTAACCGAATACTGTTCAACGAGCGGTTGTCTGGGGCATTAGTAAATGCAAAAAGCAACCAAGGAATGATGGCTGTGATGTTTCTAGATTTGGATCGTTTTAAAACAATCAACGATACCTTAAGTCACGCCTGCGGCGATCAGTTGTTGCAAATGGTTGCCGAACGTCTCACAAGTTCGCTATGGCAGCACGATACGGTTGCTCGCTGGGGAGGGGATGAATTTACTCTGCTGCTACCTCAAATTTCTTGTGCAGAAGATGCTGGTAGAATCGCCCAGGTAATTCTAGATACTCTTAAGCAGCCTTTTAATATCGAAGGACATCAACTTCATATTAGCAGCAGTATTGGTATTTCTTTGTATCCCCATGATGGGCAAGATGGGGAAACACTTTTAAGAAATGCCGATGCCGCCTTACATAGAGCGAAAGAACAAGGTCGCAATAATTACCAGTTTTATACTGCGGCTATGAATTCTCACGCTTCGGAACTGTTGATGTTAGAAAATGAGCTGCACCAAGCTCTAGAACGAGGAGAATTTGTTGTTTACTACCAACCTCAGATTAATACCAACACAGGTAAGATCGCTCAAATGGAAGCTTTGCTGCGTTGGCAGCATCCTGAGTTCGGGTTAGTTTCTCCAGCAAAGTTTATTCCTTTGGCTGAAGAAAACGGTCTCATCATACCGATAGGCGAATGGGTACTGCGGACTGCCTGCACTCAAATTAAGGCTTGGCAGGATGCAGGTTTGCCACCTTTATCCGTAGCAGTTAACCTTTCTGCACGGCAGTTTCAGCAACCCAATTTAGTGGAAATTGTGGCGCGTGTTTTGCAGGAAACAGGTCTGGAGAATCATTTTTTAGAGTTAGAAATTACTGAAAGCGTTGCGATGCAAAATGTGGATTTTAGTAGGGCAATTTTGCAAGAATTGCACAACATGGGTGTGTCTATTTCTATGGATGATTTTGGCACTGGATATTCTTCTCTCAGTTATTTGAAAAAGTTCCCGCTTGATAAACTAAAAATTGACCAGTCTTTTGTGCGCGAGCTGGCGACCGATCCCAACGATGGGGCTATTATTGCGGCGATCGCTGCTTTGGGAAAAGTATTGAATCTTACAATGGTGGCGGAAGGGGTGGAAACAGAAGAGCAAAGGGATTTCTTGCGAAGTCTTGAATGCGAATATATGCAGGGTTATTTGTTTAGCAAGCCGCTATCGCCTCAAGATGCAACCGAACTGCTGCAAAATTATCGATCTAGCCCAAACCCAGTTATAATTTCTTCTAGCTATTGTTCTCTTTGCTTCAATAAGCGCTTTAAGAAAGGATTTGTGCGATAATTGAAAGCTGGCGATCGGTAATCGCTTTTTGCTTGATGTCGGTAAGCAATCTCCCTCCAGAAGTTCGCAAGTTTGTCCCTTACCGCCTTTTGCGCGTTTAGCAGAAATAATTTTTGTTTTCACGAGTTTTTCACATTTAATCACTACACTAAAAATAACTGAACCTACTGAACTTTAGAGCCCAAAACTTCCTAGATAGTCAGGGAATAAATTTATGATGCAAGTCCAGCTTTATTTAGTTACCCATAGCATCTCCGAACTATTTGTTAAAGCTAGTAAATCTGGAAAAATGACTGCGAGCGAGTATTATAAACTAATAGCCACACTCGCAGAAGTTTCAATTAACGAAGAAGATTATCGTTCCGCGAAACGACTTATTCATGCCGTGCGTAGAGGATGGGTGCAAGTCGTGGGTATTGATGCGGCTGGGGAGAATAATACCAGCTGCTTGCCTAGCACAGGATATTAAAACAAAAAAAGACGCGATTATTCGCGCCTCTTCAAACTAAAAACTAATACCTGAATACCTTCTCAAGACTATAGTTTTGTGCCGCATTCAGGACAAAAATTATTACTACCCACATTCTTAGCACCGCAATTAGTGCAATAAATTAACTCGACGGCTTTCTCCAACTTCTTGCGTTCTGGCAAACCAATCATTTGAGAATTGCTCTTACCGGGTGCTACCATCGGATAGCAGTTTTCATCCCTCTTAACGCGGACATCGAGCAAGACGGGGCCATTGTGCGCCAGCATTTGGGCGATCGCATCCTTAAGTTCTGCTCGACGCGATACAACTATCCCCTTAATTCCATAGGCATCTGCCAGCTTCACAAAATCCGGCATTCCGACTTCCATATTAGAGGACGAGTAGCGCTCCTGATAGAATGCTTGCTGCCACTGGCGCACCATTCCCTGCCAACCATTATTTACGATTGCAATCTTGACATTTATACCATACTGTGCTAAAGTTCCGAGTTCCTGAATATTCATCTGCACGCTGGCATCACCGGCAACGCAGATCGCCTCTTCATTGGGCAGTGCCATCTTCACACCCATTGCCGCCGGTACACCGTAACCCATAGTGCCCAAACCAGCACTGGAAATCCAGCGACGCGGGCCTGTTTTGAGGAATTGCGCGGCCCACATTTGGTGCTGACCGACATCGGTAGTGTAGTAAGCATGAGGCGCTTGACGTCCCAACTCGGCAATTACTTCTTGGGGCGAAATAACATCCGGATATTCCGGCACAATCAAAGGATAATCTTCACGCCAGCGATCGATCCTTTGCAACCACTCCCTAGTTTGAGTGGCGTTGCCGGAAGCACCAGTTTCGTGACATCGACGCAGCACATCCATCAGCACCTGCCGCACATCGCCCACAATGGGAACTTCTGGAACCCGGTTTTTGCCAACTTCAGCAGGGTCAATATCGATATGAATTACCTTGGCGCGAGAAGCAAACTCATCCAACTTGCTGGCCACCCGATCGTCAAAACGAGCCCCCACAGCAATCAGCAAGTCGCACTCGCTCACGGCAAAGTTAGCATAAGCCGTCCCGTGCATCCCCAACATTCCCAAAGCGAGGGGATGGTTTTCGTCAAAAGCCCCCTTACCCATCAACGTTGTGGTCACCGGAATTTGGAACCGCTCAGCCAATTCCATAATTTCTGTATGGGCACCCGATGCGATCGCCCCACCTCCCACATACAGCAGAGGTTGCCGCGCTTCCCGAATCAAACTTACCGCTTGGTTAATTTGGCGGGGATTGCCCTTCACCGTCGGACGGTATCCAGGGATCTTCACCGAACCCGGTTCGACCGGCACGTAGTCAAACTCTTCCAATCCCACATCCTTGGGAACATCGATCAAAACCGGCCCCGGACGTCCCGTGCTGGCGATGTGGAATGCTTCCGCCACGATCCGCGCCATGTCTCTGGGGTCACGCACCACATAGGAATGCTTGACTATTGGCAGCGTAATGCCGTAGATATCCGTTTCCTGAAAAGCATCGGTGCCGATCGCCGCCCGACCCACCTGCCCGGTGATAATTACCATTGGAATCGAATCCATGTGTGCCGTGGCAATACCCGTTACCAGGTTAGTCGCTCCAGGGCCAGAAGTACCGAAGCAAACTCCCACCTGACCCGTAGCACGCGCATAGCCATCCGCCGCATGGGCAGCGCCTTGCTCGTGTCTGACCAGGATATGCTTTATGCCACCGGCAGCTTCGGCGCGGTACAGCTCATCGTAAATTGGGAGAATCGCACCCCCTGGGTAGCCAAAAATATGTTTGACGCCGTGGCGCTTGAGACTGTCAATTAGGGCGAAGCCACCGGTTGCACGCCTAACAGTCTCCTTCGATGTATTTTCTTCGCCACCACAGGATTCTCTTTGAGACACGGTTTGGGAAGACACGGAGAGGGCACCTCCAAATTGGGTAAGTCAATGTAGATCGGAAAATTGTATTTAATAATACTTTAGTATTTCGGATCGCAATCGATCGGGGTTGGAGCGGCGGCAAAATTTTGAGACCGCCACACCAGCCAATTCAATTGTGATACCTATTTCGGGAGAGAAAATTCCTGCTATGCGGCTTCGTAATATTTCTAAATCACATCTTGCAAGACATGGCGGGTATTCCGCCAAGCCCAAACCCCAGCCACGCAGACAAGTAGACTCATCCCCAAGAGAACTACGCGCAAACCCAGGTTAGCACCTCCTTCGTCGGCTCCCAAGAGATTGTTAAGGGCGTCGGTTAATGGTCCTGTAATGGCGAGAGGCAAACTCAGAGCGATGTTAACCGCATTGTTTTCAAAGCCAAACACAGTACCGCGCATATATTCTGGCGTTTGCTGTTGAATCACCGTCTGCATTGGCACGCCGATCAAAGCCGCTCCCACACCTAAGAATACACTTAAGCTCAAACCCAGCCAGATTTTGGTCGTTAAGGTAAACATGGCCAAAACAAAGCTCATAATAAAAAAACCGACCAACGGTAAGGGTTTGCTGTGCAGCCGATCGCCCCAATACCCTAAAATGCCCGCACCGAAGACCATTCCTATCCCAGCTGCCCCCAACAAGAAGCTAAATTCACCATTTTCGTTATTCAGACCGATTTGGGGTGCCAGTTCGATCGCCAACACCGTTAGCGCGGCAAACACTGAGTATAGAATCGTCAACTGTACCATAGCGTTACTTACCAGGCGGTTGTGCTTCAAATAGCGCAAGCCAGCCTTTAAATCGGTTAGGGGATGGACAGCAACCTGCTTATCCGCAATCCTTTTTTCTTTCGATCGCATGAATTGAATTATTACTGCTGACAGCAGGTACAATCCACCAACGAAGATTTCTCGACCGTAATCTCCCCCCCACTTGTGTGCCACATTGAGCATTGGGCTGCCAATAATCATACCCACAATCAGAGCGCCCATCGTTGATGCTGCAAATAAAGCATTCGCCGACATCAATTCTTCATGACGCACCACCAGCGGGATAGCCGCCTGCTCGGCGGGAGCAAAAAATTGCGTTACAGTCGAAATCGCAAACGTTAGCAACAACAAGATCAAAAACTGTTCTGGCTGTTTTGGTAGCAACGCCAGCACTATAATCAACAGCTCCCTAATTACATTGCTGGCGATCATCGTTTGCTTCTTGGAGAACCTGTCTACAAATATCCCAGCTCCCGATCCAAACAAAATCGCCGGCAGCGTGAACGCGACCATCGCCGCCGATCGCATAGAATTGCCAAAGCCCTGCTGTGCTTGTTCTTGATACTCTGCCACCAGGGAAATTAGCAAAATAAAGAAAACCTTATCCGCCACTTGGGACACGATCTGCCCAATCCACAGCGCCATAAAAGGTCTTTTTTTTAGTAGATTCCCAAACCCGTTACTAGAAGCAGTGGAAGGGTCAGTTGGAAACATAACAACGTTAATAACTGCAATTGACTAACACCAAGTTACCTGCTTTTCCCGCTTAGAGCTAGCTGGGGGAAGAGAGGGGAGGTGGGGGAGTGGGGAGGAAAGTCAAAAGTCACTCAGTCAAAAGTCACTCAGTCGAAAGTCAAAATTCCTCCCTTTTCCCTTTTCCCTAGTCCCGACGCCCTAGTCCCCAGTCCCTCTCTTCCCCATACCGCTCTAACAGCATAGTCAAAAATTGGGCTGCACTGAGACGTTTTCGCTGTTCGGATTTCCCGCATTCGGAGTGTATCCACCAACCGATCGTTGTCTGAGGCGATCGCCAAAGTTCCAAATGCGTCACTTCTGGGTCAGCATAGAAATTATCTTCCCCAGTTCCCAGTACAGCAGAACTCCAATGTGTAAAATAATCGTGGCTAAGTCGGTGAATGGGAAAGTTACCCCCCAAAGGTACACCCCAGCCATCTAAAGCGATAAACGCTTTCACATTACCTGTTAATGCCTGCCACATCCAAGCCGCTCCAATCGCACCAACAACACCAGCGCTGAAACTAATAAATACTAGCGGTACGGGCGATGAATTTCCATCAAGAGGATAGATACCGCAGTTGCCCAAAAATTGGAGGATGTGAAAGGCTGAGTATGCTGGGTATTCTTGAATCGGAAAAATCAGTATATTTTCGGTTGCTCTGCCGTTTGATAAATTACCCGACGATCGCCATAGCAATCCGTCAACAAAACTTTTCGTCAGATCCGGCTCGTGAATTCCAGGGCAAATAATCACGCTCATC
>NZ_JACJUP010000263.1:0-6838 GCF_014748295.1 Planktothrix sp. FACHB-1355
CTTCCGATCTAATCCTTCGCCTTCCCCCTATCTCGCCACCTCTTAGCAGCATCTTCAATTTCCCGTTTTTGAATCAAATTTTTCCGATTCTCATCAATCCACTGACGCAACAAACCCCATTCCCGAATCAAAGCTTCATGTACAACCTCAACCGTTTCTTCCCCAGTCGCCTCATTGCGTCCCGTCACCACCAAACGCTTATCAGCTAACTGCTTCACCAAATCCCAGTTATCCCCTCCCACCTCAGCACGGGTAGCCAGTTGTCGCGTATCCTCCGTCCCTTCCCCCACACGCACCAACTGGATAAAGATTTGCTGTATCTGTTTCCCGTCAATCTTCTGAGTCAGTTCCTCATACACCGCTTGTGCATACCCAGCCAGCGCCTTCTCCACACCTTTGATATCCTCGTAAGCATCATGGGTGAGCCGATTGTTTTTCTGTCTCCTCCACAACTGCTCTAAAGCAAACTCCAGCAAAGGCAGATTTCCCGGTTCCCGCTTCACCGCATCCAGAATTCGCTCAGTCAGTCCATCCTCCAATTTTACACCCACTTTCTCTGCCGGACGCTCAATTGCTTCCCGCATCTCCTCCCGGTTCATCGCACCGAGAAACTCCGGCTTATGCTGCTGTAACGCTGCTCCAAAAGTTGGGTAATTCAGCAGGTAACTCAAAAAATCAGCCCGTAGCGTCAACACCACCGTCAAATCGTTCGGTGCAGACTCAATAGCTGCCAGCAACGCATCCACAAACGGCTGTTGCTCCGTATCGTTGCGCGGATTATAAAGTTCTTCAAACTGGTCAATTACTAACAGCAACCGTTTGCCGGGATTGCGTGCCAAAATACTTGCCACCACCTGTGGCAGCGTCAACTTCCCTTTCAAATCTGCTACCAGTTCGGCTGCTCTACCAGGCTGCTGAATTTCGTCTAAATCCGGCTTCAGCAACCGCACCAGCGCCGAAGCAAGTCCAAAAAAAGGTTGATTCTGAGGACGAAAAGACTCAATCAGCCAATTTCTCTTTTCTTTCAACTTGGGAATCAGTCCCGCAAATACAACCGAAGATTTGCCGCTACCAGAAGCACCAATGACAGTGACTAACGGCTGTCGATAGACAACTTCAACTAAACTATCGACAAACTTCTGCCGCCCAAAGAAAAACTTTTCATCCTGCTCCCGAAATACCGACAAACCCCGATAGGGAGAATCATCGGCGCTAATTACTTTTTTTCGATTTCTCTCCGAAACAGTTGTCTAATCGGCTGAAAAACCCTTCTCAACGAGTTTTCCGTATCCAGTTCCACCTCATAAGAAAGAATGCCTGGAATTAAACTCAAAGTAAATTTCGCCTTAGCCGCCGCAGGTGTCCCTGGTTCGTTTAACTTATCCCGAATTTCCTTTAACAACTGCATGAATTCATCAGCATAGTTAGCACTAGGTTGGCTTTGAATTATTTGAACTTCCGGCACAATTTCCACAATGGCAAGACTCGCATCATCTTCTGGCACATCGCAATTGCGTGCTTCTTGCGCCAGCAGTTGCCAATATTCTGCTTCAACTTGATGCAATTCTGGTAAAACTTCCTTGCGAATTCTTTGCTTTATTGAGTTCTTTTCAAAGATATCATTAGCATAAGCAAGGCGCTTTTGGGCCTCACCGAGAGTTTCATATAAGGAATCCAGGGTTTGTTCTAAGTCAGCTAATTTACGGCTTGGGGGCATAGTTTGACCTATAGATATGATTTTTCTCTATATTGCCTCATTTCGGTAAGAAATAGCAAGTACTCGTTAAGGCTTTAGAAACCCGGTTTTTCTAAAAAACCGGGTTTCTGAATCTCACTCAAAACCTAACCACTAAAACTTTGATAAAATCAAAACAAATCAACCCAAAAGTAGCGTTTATGTCAACTCTACTCAGCGAAACGAAATCACCCCCAGGCATGGTTATTTCTTGGGAGGCTTTACCTGATGATTTTCAGTTAGAGGATGAACCAGTGGAAAATACAGGACAACCACTTTTAGCAGGTGCTTTACGGGAAAGTTTAGAAATTAGTGGTTTCATTCAACCACAAATGTTAATCGCCTCTAACTTTGCTTTGTGTGCCACAATCAATGGGCAATTTATCGCGAAAGCACCAGATTGGGTATATGTAGCATCAGTCAAAGAGATTTTACCAGAACGCCAAAGTTATACACCCAATTTAGAAGGGGAAGTACCAGCGATCGTCATAGAATTTTTATCCGATAAAGATGGGGGCGAATATTCTGTTAAACGCACCTATCCACCTGGAAAATGGTTTTTCTACGAACAAATATTGCAAATACCAATTTACGCAATATTTGACCCAGATGGCGGGTTATTAGAATACTATCTACTAGAAAATGGGCGCTATGAATTAAAGCAACCTGATGAAAATGGTCGCCATTGGATTGAAACAATGGGATTGTTTTTAGGAACTTGGCAAGGCACAAAAGAAGCAAGAACTGGCTATTGGTTAAGGTGGTGGGATAAAGATGGTAATTTGTTACCTTGGGCGGTAGAAAAAATCGAACAGGAACGTCAGGAAAAAGAAAGGCTAATGGCTTATTTGAGATCTCAGGGTATCGACCCCAATAATTTGCCGAACCTTTAACGAAAATTGCTCTCCAAAAAAACCCGGTTTTTTCAAGAAACCGGGTTTCTGAAAGTTGCCGATCGCTTGACGCACCGTACTTAATCTAAAGCTGCAACTTGAGTTATTAACATTTTTGATATCGCCTGTTAAAAATCCACTCCGCGTTTGAGTTCGACACCTCGATCGGCATAATGTTTGTGACAGATCATTTCCGAATGAACGCTGGCCAAATCGAAATATGCTGGTGTATTTAAACACCTACCCGTGATAATGATTTCCGTATCGCGTGGTTTGCGTAGCAGCGCTTGCACGATCGGTTCTTGAGGTAGCAGCTCTAAGTCAACAGTGGGGTTGAGTTCGTCGAGGATGATCGTTTTATACAGACCGGAAGCGATCGCAGCTCTGGCGATTTCCCACCCTCGCTCTGCTTCTACGTAGTCTATCTCTCGCTGCTGTCCCCGCCAGACGATCGCATCTCCCCCGCAGCGTTGATGGTCTACTAAGTTTGGATAGCTTTGCTGCAAAGCGGCGATCGCCGCATCTTCTGTATAGCCAGCGCCACCTTTGAGCCATTGTAAAATCAGGACGCGGTGAGATTTGTCCTGACTGATACCTCTGCCGATCGCCTGCAAAGCTTTCCCCAAGGCGCTGGTAGATTTGCCTTTACCGGCACCAGTATAAATTTCTATACCTTCAATACCTTGTTCCAAAGACATCGGATGGTAGTGAGGCTTCATTTCTGAATGCAAATCGGCGATATCCAGCAGCGCTGGCGGTGCGGCTCTCCCTGTAGCAATTACTTCTAAGTGTTCCGGTTTGTGTTTGAGGGTGTGGATAACTTCATCGACGGAGAGCAAACCCAAGTCCAAAACTGGGTTAAGTTCGTCTAAGACAATCACGGAATATAAACCGGATGCGATCGCCCCTTTGGCCACGTCCCAACCGCGTTGCGCTTCGATTCGATCGAACCGGGTGATTTCCTCTGGCCCGAAAAATTCGGATCTCCCCGTCCTCACCTGATCGATTAAATGGGGAAATCCTTGCTGTAAAGCTGCGATCGCGCCATCTTCATCGTAAGTACGTCCCGGCCCTTTGAGAAAACGCAGCAGCAACACTCTATTGTAAACTTTTGCATTGATACCCAATCCAATCGAGCGCAAAACCACTCCCAGCGCTGCTCTAGATTTTCCTTTACCCGCGCCATCATATACGTGTATTTGACCCAGAATGCGTTCCGGACGTATCTGAGCCGTGCGAATACCAATTCCTGTTCTAGTCATACTTTAGTAGTCGAGATTGTCGGAGTTAACTAATATATAGCTAATGGTGTCACAGTCATTAGTCTTTATTCAACACAACCGAATACTGCATGGGGAATAAAGCTTAAAAAATCGCGAATTTGGGATTTTAGATGCAAATTTCGGCTAAAATCTGCAATCCATCTCTATCACATCTATGTTTGCAGTTGTTTTGCCTTTGCGGGCGATTATGTTCCAAGTTCTGTTTTTGTCGATCGCGATCGCTGTAGAATCATTCGTTTTGCAGAAAAGGCTCGGTTTATCCCGTAGAGTTAGCATAGATTATGCAACATCTGTTAATTTATTGTCCACTATATTCGGCTGGCTGATTTTCTTTTTTTTGGAACCATTGCTACCTCAATTATTACAAAAACAATTAATCAATTTTATCTTGTTTGGTAATTTTTTCACACCATCATTTTTTCTCTCTAGCAGCATTTACTTTAATAGCACATTTTTGGCTTTTTTAGTGTTTTTATTAACTTTCTTAATTGAGTTTATTTGTTTTAATTTATTAATAGAACTAAATAAAATACTGAGGAGTAACCTCTCAAACAAAACAGATTTTGAATCAGATATTACCAACCTTAAAGTCATTGAACCTAATAGTCTCTTCTTAGCCAATGCTTGCAGCCAAAGCCTTATACTTTTTCTTTGTTTTTTTATCCAAATCCTCTAGTTATCGTTTTTGAGCAAAATGAAAGAAATAAGTAAATGGGTAAGTATTTTTGTAAAGCTAATCAAACCACCTCAAATATTTTCTTGGCAAACTGGATTTATAATTAGTTTATTGATTTGGTCGATTGCTGTATTTACAATAGCATCTTTACAAAACATACTCGCCTTGGTAAGTTGGTTATTTTTACTCATAAGTTCGGTTTTATTTGCCATAGAAAAACCTTTAATTATTGGTGGCATTGCTCTGAGTCCTTGGATTTCTGGAGCATTAATGTCTATTTTTTTGTTTAGCATTTCCAGCAATAGAATACAGGATTTTGCGTTGGTAATTTGGCCTATTCTGTCGGGAATTATTGCTGTAATGGCGGAATTGATGCACCCGGGAGGAAAGTTTAAAATTCCTTCGCCAGCAAGTGGCCAAAGACTGGTGATATTATTTTTAATTCACGTTCTGATTAGTTGCTGGTTACAATTTAATTTTTTCATCCAGGATTGGTTACAACGATATCCAAGTTTACTTGTTGATAATTTTAGTCAAAGTACATTTGTGATAAAAATAGCATATTTATCCAATACAACTTCGAGAGGTGCGAGCGTTTTAGATGCCATAGATTCTCAAATAAAAACACAAATAGATAATCAACCTTGGCCGCAGGCAGAAAGATGGTTAATAGATGCGGATAAGCGAGTAGCAATCCTGGCAGACGAAGTAATGAAAAAACTTCTTCCTGCTGAAGAAAATTCTATGTGGAGCTTTGAAACTAAGTTTTTGCCAAGCCAAATAGGGTATAATCTACAACTGTTAGGGAAGTGGCAAGGTCTGGGTTCTATGCCTGAAGGTTATCATATCAAAAAAACTTGTCGAATTTCACCAGTTACTATAGAAGGCAGCTATTTACCCAGTACGCGGGAGAATATCCTAAGATTGAGACGATCGCGTTCTGCTGTCAATCGTACAACCCCAGCAGTAAGTATAGCGGTATCTTCACCTGTAACCCTCACGAGAGTTATCTGTGGGCCTGTTACTTCTCCTATTAAGGGACAACCTAAGTCTTCAAAGTCATAGTATCATACTCTAAAATCTAAAAACTAAAATTGATATGAGTCACGCCAGGATATTAGTAATAGCGACGCACGTATTTCGAGAAGTGATTCGCGATCGGGTTCTCTATTTACTCGGTTTATTCGCCATAGTGTTCTTTGCTGCTGCGTTGCTATTACCTCGAGTAGCAGCTGGTACCGAAAACAAAATTACCCTGGATCTCGGTTTGGCTGGCATTGCTTTAATTGGCTTAGTCGTGGTTATATTTGTTGGCACCGGACTGGTAAACAAAGAAATTGAAAAGCGGACAGTTCTAGTATTAATGGCTAAGCCGATCGGTAAAGCAGAATTCATTATTGGCAAACACTTAGGTTTGTCGGCAGTACTGGGAGTGCTGCTAGCTTCCCTGACTGTAATTTATTTTTTAGTTATTATACTCAACCGGATTCCTTCGCCGTTCTGGAGCATATTAGTTGCAATTTTTTATTTGTTTGTCGAACTTTCTTTACTAAGTGCTGTGGCAATTTTATTTGGGGTATTTACCAGTTCGCTACTAGCGACCTTCTTAACTTTAGCTGTGTATTTGATGGGACACCTTAGCCCAGATAAAGTCAAGTTGGGTCAAATATCTAAAAATGCCAGCATAGAAAGTTTGACGCGAGGAATTTACCTCGTATTGCCAGACTTAACAAAATTTGATTTTAAAAATGAAGCGGTTTATGGTATTCAGCTATTCCCCCATGCGGGAGTGATGCTGATAAATCTTATCTATGGATTGATTTACATTGCGCTGCTGTTAAGCATTTCTATCCTCATTTTCTCTCGGCGTCAATTTTAAGCTTGAGCAAAATTTAACATGAACAGCGATCTAACAGAACCTTACGCAGAAAATATTCTCGTAGTTGACGATACACGAGATAACTTACGCCTTTTGTCAGCTATGCTAACCGAAAAAGGGTACGTAGTTCGCAAAGCTTTAAACGGTCAGATGGCTTTGACGGCGTGCCAAACTGTGTTACCAGATCTGATTTTACTCGATGTGATGATGCCTGGTATGGATGGCTATGAAGTTTGTCAAAAGCTGAAAGCAAATGAAAAAACTCGCGATATTCCTGTAATTTTTATTAGCGCTCTTAATGATGTATTGGACAAAGTAAAAGCTTTTGATGTTGGATCTGCCGACTATATTACCAAACCGTTTCAGGAGGCA
>NZ_JACJUP010000264.1:0-6816 GCF_014748295.1 Planktothrix sp. FACHB-1355
ATCGGCATCAAACATCAAGTTTTCTTTGATGTGGAACCCGATCCATCTTTGGAAACAGTCAATAAAGGATTGCATGAAATTAAAATTTTCCAACCCGATATCATCATCGCGATCGGTGGCGGTTCGCCGATGGATGCTGCTAAAGTTATGTGGTTGATGTACGAACAACCAGATACCGAATTTGAAGGTTTGGCGATGCGGTTTATGGATATCCGCAAGCGGGTTTACGAACTGCCAAGTTTGGGTAATCAAGCCATCTTTATTGCTATTCCGACTACTTCGGGAACTGGTTCGGAAGTAACGCCTTTTGCAGTGGTGACAGATAATCGCACGGGTATTAAGTATCCTTTGGCAGATTATTCGCTAACTCCTACTATGGCGATCGTCGATCCCGAATTAGTGATGAATATGCCGAAGAAGCTGACAGCTTATGGCGGGATCGACGCACTAACTCACGCGCTGGAAGCTTATGTTTCCGTATTAGCTTCGGAGTTCACGAACGGACAAGCATTAGAAGCAATTCGCTTGCTGATGAAATATCTGCCTTCTGCTTATAAGAATGGTGCTAACGATCCGAAAGCGCGGGAAAAAGTTCACTATGCGGCGACGATGGCAGGGATGGCATTTGCTAACGCTTTCCTGGGAGTTTGTCACTCAATGGCGCACAAATTGGGTTCTACTTTCCACGTACCCCACGGTTTAGCAAATGCGTTGATGATTTCTCACGTCATTCGCTACAATGCTACCGATGTGCCGTTCAAACAAGCGATTTTCCCGCAGTACAAGTATCCAAATGCGAAATGGCGTTATGCGCGGATTGCAGATTATTTAGGTTTGGGTGGTAACACGGAAGAAGAGAAAGTTGAAAAGCTGGTGGAAGCGATCGAAAATCTGAAGAAGGAATTGGATATTCCGCTGACGATTAAGGAAGTTTTGCCGGAACAAGAAAAAGCTTTCTACGAACAAGTGGAAGAAATGGCAGACCAAGCTTTCGACGATCAATGTACTGGTGCTAATCCTCGCTATCCGTTGATTCGCGATTTGAAGGAATTGTATATTTTAGCTTACCGTGGTTGTCAAGTCGGTGCAACTTTGTATCATCAAGATGATGGAGTTGTGACGGCAAACGGTTACCGGTAAATCTGATGAACTTGATGAAAAAACGGATTTGCCTGTGCTGTTAAATGTGTAGTTTTGGATTTGGTTGATTGCGTTAAACTCTCCAATAGGTAAACAACTGTAGGGTGGGCAATGCCCACTTTTTTTTTACCGCAGATATTTACAGATAAACGCAGATAAAGATGGGGATGATTTTTGATGGAAAAAGATAGTGCGATCGCCCAGTCAGAAAAAATTTGCATCTACTGCTATTTTGATTATAAAGTGCTTTTTTATACTTGTATGCTAAGTGACGGGCAACCAAAAGGAAACAAGAAAGGTAATGTTATAATCCGGTTTATATTTGGCTAAACTACCTTTTTTTTTGGCTCCTTGGATAAGTATGCGTCGAAGAAAGACGATTTTATGGTTAACTCTTGTCCTGTTAGGGATAGTGGTGAGTATAGGTATTGCTATATTCAACGCGCAAAACCAAGAAAAGATAACTATAGCGATCGCCGTTCCCTTAACCAATGTGGGGGATGCAACGCAAGCAGCAGGCAAATCGATGCTTCAAGGTGTAGAATTATACATCAACAAAGTAAACCAAGCTGGCGGTATTCAAGGTAAACCGCTGAAGTTAGAAGTCTATGACGACCAAGCCAAGCCGGAAGTAGCGGAGAAAATAGCTGAAGAAATTGTGCGATCGAAAGCAGTCGCCGTCATCGGTCACTATTCCAGCAGCACATCCAAAGCAGCGGGAAAAATTTATCAAGCCGCCGGTATTCCAGCGATCAGCGGTTCGGCGACTGCTGATTCAGTAACCGAAGGTAATGATTGGTATTTTCGCACGGTTTTTGCTGACAGCTTTCAAGGGAGATTTATCGCTTATTACCTGAAAAAGGTGCTGGGGTATTCAAAGATTTTCCTCATCCACGGCTACGATGCTTATGGTTTAGGTTTAGGCCAAACCATTGAAGCTGAATTCCGACAATTGGGAGGAGACATAGTAGCCAAGTGGAAGTTAGAAGAAAATCAAAACAAAGCCACAGACGAGATTATTATTAAGGACTTACAAAAACTCAAAGATAGCGGTCAATCGACCGATGTGGTTGTCTT
Source organism: Planktothrix sp. FACHB-1355 (assembly GCF_014748295.1). Taxonomy (NCBI): domain Bacteria; kingdom Bacillati; phylum Cyanobacteriota; class Cyanophyceae; order Oscillatoriales; family Microcoleaceae; genus Planktothrix; species Planktothrix sp. FACHB-1355. The sequence goes on from NZ_JACJUP010000264.1 coordinate 2,218, forward strand.
GGCGGCTAATCGCGACCAAGTGACAAACTTGATTGTGGAAATCAAAAGGCGCAATTTGGATTTTCCCTTATTTGGTGGCGATGATATCGGTGATGTGGCTATTGGTGAAAGCGTTGCTAACCTTCCTGAAGAAAAGGAAAGTCCCGGCTACTTTACAAACGGTCTTTACGCCACAGTTCCACTCATTTATGATGTTGCGGACGATCGAACTCAACAATTTAGGACAACATTTGAACAAACTTACGGAACTCCTCCTGGTTGGTCTGCCGCTTGTTACTATGATGCTATTAGTGCGCTCGTAGAAGCAATGGATCGGACTCTATTGACGAAGAAAGATTTACCGAAAAAGGCTTTTACGGGGAAAGATATCAAAACAGACCGTTACTTGGTTAAAGATGGTTTGGCTGGGATCGATAGCCCAGAAACAGCTATCCAAACAGGAACGAGAACGTTTTACTTGAATGAATACCGAAATGCTGTTGTACCTATTGCTGTAGGGCTGTTTGATAAAGGGAATCTTGTCTCCGCTTTTACTCAATTGCAAACAATAAGCAATATTAAAAAAGTTGCCGATTTTGATGAACAAATCGCGAGAGGGGATATTTTGCAAGTTGGCGATCGATATCTACGCAAGACCGACATTGTTTACGTGGGTATAGATATTAATAAAGTTAGTTATTTAGATGAAAAAACATCAAGCTATTTGGTCGATTCTTATCTGTGGTTTAGATATAAAACAGCCCTAGACGCGGATAATATTGAGTTTATTAACTATGGAATAAATCGGCTCGATTCGGGGGACAAATTAAAACTTGGCGAGCCGATAAAATCAGGGCAAGAGGCTGATGTAAAGTATAAGGTATACCGGATTAAAGCCGATTTTCATGAGGAGTTTGATTTTCACGATTACCCGTTCGACACTCAGCTTTTGTCGGTGAGATTTCGACACGCCAACCTAACGCGAGACAAGTTGATTTATGCGATAGACTTTGTAGGAATGCGCGATAAGTCCTCTACCACTAAAAAATTACCTAAACAATGGAAAGAGGAGGTTTTTAAGGAAATCAGCGCTTGGACTCCTGAAAAGGTGACCTTCTACCAAGATACCTTGGTTAATAAATCTACTTTAGGCGATCGCAGAGTTATTGATACCAACTCGGATTTAGAATATTCCCAGTTCAATACTGTCATCTCCATTAAAAGAGACTTACTCGGTTTCAGCATCAAAAATTTGCTGCCTCTCTGGTTCTTTGTGGTTGTGGCATACTTGTTATTGTTTCTTCCCTTCGAGAATCTCTCAGCTGAGGTATTGAGCGGTCTGCTGCTAGCAGTGGTATTTTACCATCTCAGCTTGCTAGAGTCCTTACCAGATGGGGTGGGTTATGTTGTTGCTCTCGACTATGCCTTTTATCTAGTTTACTTGCTACTGGGTTTAGAGCTGCTGCTAGTCATAGTGGGGCATAAAGAGCGTTTCCAAAAGGATAAAATCAAACTCGATCGATTAATTATGTTTGGAAGAATCTCTTTTCCTGCGATTATTTTGATTTTCTTTGGTACGTTTTACTCCCTGTATTTAAGGTGAACCACTAGCTCCGTACCACTGAAACTTTTTTCAAAGTTTATAACCTATCTTGCGTAAAAATTCCTGACGCGCTTTCACATCGGAGGCAGTTTCCACACCTTTGGGCGAAAATCCATCCACAACGCCCAAAATACCGCGTCCTTGGTCTGTTTCTGCGACAATTACTTGTACGGGGTTGGCTGTAGCGCAATGAATTCGGCAAACTTCTTGGCACTGTTTGATCGCGTTCAAAAAATTAATCGGGAAGGCTTCTTTTAGCAGAATAACAAATGTGTGTCCGGCGGCGATCGCTTCTGCATTCTTAGTCGCCGCTTGTTGTAAATTCCCATCATTTCCCGCTACTCTAATCAAGCATGGCCCAGATGCTTCGGAAAAGGCAATGCCAAATTTCACTTGCGGCGAACTTCCGACCATAATTTCATACAAATCTTCCACAGTTTTGATAAAATGGCTGTGACCTATGATAATATTACTTCCTTCTGGAATTTCTACTTGTACTAATTTGAGTTCCATAGTTTCCTCCTTTATCTGCGTAATAGTATGAACTGACAGTGCGCTCAAATTGTCAGTTTAGTAATAAAAATTAATCCGCAGTTAAATTAGCCTTTATTGATTCTAAAAGAATACCCAATATTTTATCTATTTCCTTAACATAATACTCAATTTTATCGATAAATAAAGTTCGATCTTCTAATTTTAAAAATTTCCAAACAGTTCCAGTTGTGACCGTTCCGTAAATAGTTTTAATCTCATTATTTGCCCGTTGGTTAAATAACTGCGCTCCTACCATACTCGCTACGCATTGGCCTAAACCACCAGTGATATTTTCATTTTTTGCCTCAGCAATAGTAATCACTGGAGCCGTAATGAAATATTGTTCTGGAGAACAACTAATAATAAAATCGCAATAACCGTTAAGTCCCAATTTTTCATCGACATTAAAATCAGTCCCGGAGAATAAACTAACTCGGTAATTTAATTGTCGTCTGACATCTGCTAATACTTGAGAAATCAGTAATTCTGAGCGAGCTTTTTCCGTATTAATTGCTGTAGCTAAAGGAATATACTCTTGTAAAATTATTCTTAAAATATCGGATGGTTCAACAGCATCAACTTCGCTAAACAGGTTTTGATTTTCTTCTATAGTTAAATCAAAGGTTTGTTTGACATTAGCTAAACTAAAATTACTGTATGCCATATTTTGATAAAAAGGTGGGCGATGCCCACCCTACTTTTTACAACTCAAAAATTGCTTTCACCATCGGTTCGCCGATAATGCGCTCCAGCCGGAAACCCAACTTTTCAGAAATGCGCTGCATCGCCATATTATTGCTGAGAATATCAGCAGTAATGCGATCCAATTTTTCATCGCGAGCAATTTGCACTAAGCGGCGCAGCAACTCAGTGCCCAAACCTTGACGTTGGAAGCGATCGCTCACTAACATAGAGAACTCAGCCTCAGACGTACCGTGCAATTTGCTTAACCTACCGATACCGATAATCTGCGCTTGTCCGGTTTCGGGATTGACGTACTCGGTCACTAACGCCATTTCGCGATCGTAATCAATAAAGCACAGACGCGACAACCGTTCGTGTGCAGTCCGCTGACTTAGTTTTACCAAATGTGCGTACCGCAAATAAACAGTTTCTTCCGATAGCGTTTGATGGAACTTAACCGATAACGGTTCATCTTCCGGACGAATGGGGCGGATAGTGACTTCCGCGCCATTTTTCATCTGCCAAGATGCGACATATTGCGTCGGATAAGGACGAATGGCAGGTTTCGGTAACTCCGAAGCGCTGATATTCGGTTCGTGCAATACCACACGCGCATCTAGCGCAATTAATCTTTGCGGGGAAGCGAGTAACGGATTGATATCAATTTCCTTGATCCAAGGCTGTTCGACAACTAGCTGGCTGAATTGCACTAACAGCTGTTCGAGTGCGGCAATATTCACAGGGTCGCGTCCGCGCACACCTTTAAGAGCGGTGTAAATTTTGGTTTGTTCCATCATTCGCCGCGCTAGAGTACTGTTAAGCGGCGGTAGTGCGAGCGCTCGGTCTTTAAATACTTCTACCAGTTGTCCGCCAGTACCGAATAACAGCACTGGGCCAAATTGGGGATCGACACTGCTACCCAGGATAATTTCGTAGCCTTCCAGTTTCAGCATTGGCTGAACTGTGACGCCTAAGAAATGTTCTTCACCAACCTTTTCCGCGACAGAATGTTTGATACCGTTATAGGCACCTGTGACTGCGATCGCATCTTGTAACAACAAGCGCACACCGCCGACATCTGTTTTATGGGTGATGGTTTCGGAATAAAGTTTGAGAACAACCGGATAGCCAATTTTTTCTGCTAACTCGACAGCTTCTTCTGGAGTCTTGGCTATTTTGGTTTCTACGGTGGGGATACCGTAGGCGCTCAAAAGTTGTTTCGATTCGTACTCAGTTAGAATTGTGCGACCGGCAGAGCGTGCCATTCTAATAATTGTTTCTGCCAAAACGCGATCGCACGCCTCGTCTCCACAATTGTCCGGCAGCAGTGGAGTTTCGTAAATACCGCGCAAGTTATAACTGTAGCGCCACATCAAATTAAATACATGAGCTGCTGTATCCGGATAGGGAAAAGTAAAGATACTAGCGCGGTTGAGAATTTCCTCCCCAGGCGCAACTTCTGCACCTCCCATCCAGCTAGCCAGCACAGGTTTGCTTTGTACAGACTTGGACTTTAACTTTTCTGCTTCCAAAGTCTTGACAAGTTGTTCCGCAGTCTGGGTAGGATCGCTCATCGCTTGTGGAGTCAGGATTGCGAGCAAACCATCGCTGTTGGGATCTTTAGCCACAATTTCCAGCGTTTTGGCGTATCGCTCTGGTTCCGCATCTCCTAGAATGTCGATCGGGTTGTGCGTACTCGCCGCCGGTGGCAGAATTGCTTTCAGCTTTTCGACTGTATCTGGCGATAATTCTGCCAATTCTCCGCCTTCGGTAATTAAAGCGTCGGTCGCCAGTACGCC
>NZ_JACJUP010000265.1:0-6694 GCF_014748295.1 Planktothrix sp. FACHB-1355
ATTGTATGAATTCAACTCCAACACGAGCTATTCACGAAATTGTTGCTGCTAATAATGAGGAAGTATTTAGAAATACGCTCAAGCGATGCTGTTACATTTTAGTTAACAACTGGGAGGTGGCAAGGCAGCATCAAGCCATTCGCGAATTAATTGATATATTTTCCGATTCTGTCATTAGCCAAAGAACTACTTCTGTTAATTTAAGTAGGCTGAGAAAGTGGCTAAAAAATTTTATAACTAGCAAGGATTACGAAGAACTAAAAATTTTTTCTTTAAAACATGAAGAGGGAGAAAAAGGTCATTGGAGTTACCGCTATACATCTTATTTGTTAGTTCCTCAATATATCGATCGCACCAATCCTGTTGAACAACGAAAAGCTGCCAAAACACTAGCCAAACAACTAAAAGATAAGTTCAAACTAGATCTGGCTATGTACACAGCTCGTGCTAACTCTGTGGAAAAAGAAAACACAATGCCAAAGAATCCAACAGGTTTGGGCGATGAAGTACTAAACGTAATTAAGATGCTTGTAGCGCGAAGAGGCCAGTTTAATTATGTCAATTTAGCCAATATCTTTACCCAACAAACTCAATATATAACGTACAAAGAATTCAAAATTAGCTTGGTAAAATATCTTATTTTTTGTTTAAATGATAAAGACTTGGCAATGGTTATCAGTGCCAAGTTGAGTGATAAATTAAACTCACTTTACGAAAATCACGATAACGAAGAAATTAATAATTTACTTTTACAAAAAACTTGTCAACACTTAATTGAGTATCTCACAACGGAAAACCATCAGTTACCTTCAGAGCTATTCCTCGTATTAATTTTTCAAAAGACTCCGCTAATTTTAGTAATTTTGCTCCTCAAAATAGTTTTAATTTGCAAGCCGTCCCGCCTTCATTTAGAAGCCTGTATTGCAGATTTGATTCGCTACTATGAACAGTTCCCGGAAGAGGACTGCCAGTGGGTAATTAATTTTGTGGAAATTTTCAATGTGACCTTTACTATTTATGCAGAAGACGTAGAATACAACTTGGTTAAAATAAATAACGATCGCGCAGATGGGACAATGGTTGAATGGGAAGATTATCGAGTTTTTTCACAATTAAAGGGCGAGCCTAAAGCGGACGGTAAAGTAAATGAAAAAAATTCGTTATGAGCGATTAAAATATGTAATTTTTCATCTGAAATGGTACGATCGATATCATACTTAGATAAACACCAAAACTTCTTATGGGAATCAAGAAAATAATTTCTTACCTCCTGTTAATTTTCGTCCCTATTTCCATTGCGGCTGAATATTTACACTGGGGTTCGCTGACAGTATTTATTACATCAGCTTTAGCCATTGTACCCCTAGCAGTATGGTTAAGCACGGCTACAGAAGAAGTTGCGATCGTTGCTGGGCCATCTATCGGCGGTTTGTTAAATGCAGTATTTGGTAATGCGACAGAATTGATTATTGCCTTAGTCGCACTGAAAGAGGGATTGGTCGATATTGTTAAAGCAAGTATCACCGGAACCATTATCAGCAACTTACTCCTAGTTATGGGACTTTCCATGTTTTTGGGAGGTTTGCGCTACAAGGAACAAGAATTTCAGCCTGTGGTAGCACGGGTGAACGGTTCCACCATGACTTTAGCAGTGATTGCAATTGTTTTGCCAACCACCGTAGTTTACACCTCAAATGGAGTTGCAGAAAGTTCGATTCGCAATCTTTCCCTCACAGCAGCAGTAGTGTTAATCGTAGTTTATGCTTTAACCCTGCTTTTTTCATTGAAGACTCACAGCTATCTTTACGATGTGGGAATAGTAGATTTGGAATCAGGAGAAGGAAAAGATGCTGACACTGAATCAAGTCACAAACCCAATCTCTGGTTGTGGATAGGTGTGTTGTTGGTATCTACTATTGCAGTGGCTTTTGAGTCAGAGATTTTCGTCGGAGTGGTGGAAGAAACAACAAAAAGTTTGGGTTTGACCCCACTTTTTACAGGTGTGGTGCTTTTACCATTAGTCGGCGGCGCAGCAGAATACGTAACTGCAGTAGGCGTAGCAATCAAAAACAATATGGATTTATCGGTTTCCGTGGCGATGGGTTCCAGCTTGTTAGTTGCGCTGTTGGTCGCTCCAATTTTAGTTATAGTAGGAGTGGCGATCGGTCAACCGATGGATTTAAATTTCAATCCTTTTGAAGTAGTAGCTGTAATCATTGCGGTGTTAGTCGCCAATCTGATCAGTTTGGACGGACGTTCTAACTGGTTGGAGGGAGGATTGCTATTAGCAACTTACATAATTTTAGGTGCGGCTTTTTATTTTCATCCTCCTGTGTAGCTAAATCGTATCCGTCTCCTTTTGGATTAATTATCTGCTTGTCCATCCCCTAATTCCTCATAACTGTTTTCTAGAGAGGTACGAATTTCTGCAAAGCTTTCCACAGTTTGGGGAATTATATCCCAATTAAAGTTATCTATCTGAGACCTTAAAGTTTGTGCATAATCCAACAAGACTTGACATTGATGCTCTTTACCCCATTGCGTTAGCCGTTCTATAAACTGTTTGAGTTCTTTAGTAACTAAGGTTTTCCGTAGCCGCACCCATGTAGTGTCAGTTTCTTGGCGCAGCTTAACCAATAAGTCTGAGAATTGCACAGGGTTTAAAGTTGAATTTGAGCATAAATTTACATTAGCCTTCTGCAACGTTTCCGAATTGGTAGAATCTACTAAGGATTCGCGCTGAGAAGCTGTAACTCTCAATACTTTCTTAAGTTCTGCCACAATCTGTGTCCGACTGACTGGCTTGCGTAAAAAACCTTCGCAAAGCCCCTGTAATTCCCTTTCTTCTATTTGATTGGATGAAGCCGTTAAAATGATAATCGGTATTGTCTGAGTTTGTTCATCCTGTTTGAGAATATTAGCTACTTCTCGTCCATCCATATTAGGCATTCGCAAATCGAGTAAAATGCAGTCTATGCGAGAGTTTTGGGCAATTGGCACGGCTTCTTGTCCATCTTTAGCAAATAAAAGATTGTGAGCCGTTTCCATAAAGTAACCTGCTATTAAGTCACGATTGGATTTAACATCGTCCACAACTAAAATGGTTGCAGGTGCAAATTGATTCAAGTTTTCATCTAATTCTTTGACGCTAAGATAGTTTACAGACTGCTCGGCGATCGCAACTTTAGGGAAATAAAATATGAAGGAACTACCTTGGCCTAATTCGCTGTGTAACTCAATGGAACCTTGCATTATTTCAGTAAGTCGTTGAGTAATGGCTAGTCCTAATCCAGTACCTCCATATTTACGGTTACTTTGGCCTTGACTTTGAGTAAATGCTTCAAAAATAAGTTTTCGATCTTCTGGTGCAATCCCAATTCCTGTATCGCTAATAGTAATCTGAAGGCTAATATGTCCTTTTGGAGTTTGAGTACATGAATATTGTTGTACTGAAATTGTAATTCCTCCTGAATGGGTAAATTTGAGAGCATTGCCGACCACATTAAACAAAATTTGCCGCAGGCGGACTTCATCCAGAAGCAGAAAACGAGGAAAATTGCCATCAATCTCAATTTCTAGCCATAAGCCTTTTTCTTCAGCTTTTTGAATAAAAATTTGGCGGATATCTTGAATTAATGAATAAATATCGACAACTTCATAGTGAATTTGGAGCTTGCCCGCCTCAATTTTTGAAAGATCGAGAATATCATTAATTAAAGCTAGGAGAGTTTTACCACTTGATGCGATCGCTTCTAAATATCTCTTAGCCCGCTCCTCAGTAATCATACCTCTTAATAAATCGCTAAAACCCAAAACAGCATTCATCGGCGTGCGAATTTCGTGGCTCATATTCGCCAAAAATTCACTTTTTGCCTGGTTAGCTTGTTCGGCTTCTTTTCTGGCTTTTTCTAAAGCCAAGTTTTTGAGTGTTAATTCTTCTCGCCGTTGGATTTCTTGTTGAAGTAAAGATGCTTGAGCGATCGCAATTCCTAACTGAGCCGCCACCGCTTGAATTAATTCGATTTCATCTTGTTGCCAGTGGCGCAGGTCATTTTCTGGGCAAGAAGGGTCATTAATACACTGATGCAAGCCAATTACCCCATTAGGTTTGCCTTGATAAAACGTAGCGACTGCTAACATTGATTTTAAGCTAATTTGCTCACATATTGGAGCCATATCCTGCAACAGAGGATCGGTATAGACATCATCAGAGGCGATCGCTTGTTCTTGAGTGAGTAATTTTTGCATATGAATATTCCCGACGATCGGGACTTCTAAATGCTTCAGGGAACGATGATTTCCAATCAGATATTCACTGACTACTGGTATAGCTGGGACTGGATTGGTTTGGTAAAAATGGATCAGACAGCGATCGACCTGAAAAGCTTCGCCAATCTGCTGCGCCGCTACCTGGAATATCTGCTCTGTATCTAAACTTTGACGGATTTGATCGGTAATATGCTGCAATAACAATGTTTTTCGTAACTGACGCTCGATCGCTTCTTCTGATTCTTTTTGTTGCGTTACATCTTCAGCAATACCCGTAAACCGCACTACTTTTCCGGCTTCATCTCGCAAGGGGAACGATCGCGCCGTTACCCAGCGAATACTACCATCGGGGCGAACAATGCGATAGGTTTCTTCAAAAGTGGTTCCATCCTCAATCTGATGCTTGAGAGCATTTGCCATTGCAGGTCGATCGTCTGCATAAACAGACTCTAACCAAGAGCGAGGATCTTTGTACAAACTCTCACAACTTCTTTGCCAAATCTGTTCGTATGCTCGCGAGATATAGAGCATTTCTCCCCGAGCCGATAAAATAAAAAAGACTTGATGAATATTTTCTGTTAATTGCCTGAATTTTTCCTCGCTTTCTCGGAGGGCTTGTTCCGCATGGTAACGTTCGGTAATATCGCGCACTAGCACCAACACTTCATCGTTATCTAACGGAGCAATGCGGGCTTCTTCATAAATCGTTTTTCCATCCACTACAAAATGATATTCTTGGGTTTGTACCCGATGAGTTGCCAGCGCTTGTTGGGCTAATTGAATTCTTTCTCGGGCAATCTCAAGGGGCATAATCTCTGTAACGAATGTGTTGGGGATGTTTTTTTGAGGTTGGATGATATGAATTGCACCTTTATTAAGGACTTCTAGCAGCATTCCATCCCAACTCATTCGCACCATAAAGTCAGGTAAGGCATCTAGTAAAGCTTGTTTAGTGGCTTCTGTCTGTTTGCGCTCAGTAATGTCTAAAATTGACCCCATGAGCTTAATTGTTTCGCCCCGATCGTCTAAAATCACCTCTGCCCGCGTTTCTAAATGACGGATTGTAGCATCGGGGCGAATAATTCGGTACTCTCCGAACAAGGGAGTTTTCCGATCGATCGCTTGTTGAAGCCAATCTTGAATTTGCTGACGATCGTCAGGATGAACCATTTGTAAAAAAGCTGCTTGAGTGGGTGCAGCGCCGTTGGGATCTAAGCCAAAAATGCGGAAGGTTTCATCAGACCAACTTCTTTGTTGAGTTCTTAAATCAAGTTGCCAACTGCCCAGATGGGCAATGCGTTGGGCTTCGGCAAGATTAATTTGACTTTGGCGCAGTTTTTCTTCAGCTTGCTTGCGAGCCGTAATATCCATTACAGTGCCGAAGTAGCCCTTAATCGCGCCTGTTTCATCGCGCACTGCGATCGCCTGTCCAGAAACCCAAACTTCTACTCCCTCTGGTTTACGGAAGCGATATTCTAGATTGAACAGTCGTTTTTCTTCGGTTGCTTGCACCCACTCGGCAAAAATCTGCTCTCGGTCATCCGGGTGTAGCGCTTGCACCCAACCTTCTCCCAACGCTTCTGAGAGCGAAAGTCCGGTCATTTCCGTCCAGCGTGGATTCACATAGACACATTTTCCCTCCCCATCGGTCTGAAAAATACCCACTGGGGCATGAGAAACGAGGACGCGGTAGCGTTCTTCACTTTCTTTGAGGGCGAGTTCCGCTTCTTTGCGATCGCGCAGCGCAGCTTGCTGTTCGCTAATATCGCGCACAATTTTAGAAGCACCCACAATGCGATCGGTTCGATCGCGAATCGGAGAAACGGTCAGAGCTACATTGATTAAGGAACCATCCCGATGCTGCCTGATTGTTTCATACGTTGGTACGGATTGACCTTGGCGAATTTTATCTAAAATATTTTCAGCTTCAAGGCGTGAGCTTACAGGGATAATTTTGGAAATGTGAGAACCAATAATTTCTGACGCGGTATAACCAAACAGCTTTTCTGCGGCAGCATTCCAACTGGTGACGATCCCATCAAGCGTTTTACTAATAATGGCATCTTCAGATGAATTAACGATCGCCGCTAATTGTGAAAGTGCAACTTCATCTCGTTTACGTTGGGTTACATCTCGCAAAATTGTCGTAAAAATTGTTTCACCGTCGAGGGTGAGTTTAGAAATTGATGCTTCTGCGGGAAACTCCTCGCCATTTTTGCGTCTTCCCCAAATTTCTCCTCGCTCTCCCATCCGTCGGGCTTTCCCATTAGAATCAGCAAAGGAAGTAACATGATGATGATGGGCGGACGCAAATCGTTCCGGTAACAGTCGCCATAAAGGTTGCCCGATCATCTCCTGTGCAGTGTAGCCAAAGGTTTTTTCTGCTCCTTGATTAAAGATAATAATCCGTTGTTGGGAATCAACC
>NZ_JACJUP010000266.1:0-6757 GCF_014748295.1 Planktothrix sp. FACHB-1355
GCATAGCTTCCAATTTGAAAATATTAATGCTCTTACAGAAAAAATAATCAAATATATAGGCTAGAATAGATGACTTCAGAACAAGGAAATCAAAGGGTATATAAGAAAATGAATAAGGATATAGCATCTACAATAAAAGGCAACATTCTACTTGTTGACGATACGCCGGATAATCTGCACCTTTTATCCAATTTGTTGAGCGCACAGGGTTATAAAGTTCGGTGCGTAACGAACGGACAAACGGCATTGAAGGCAGCTCGCGCTAAACTACCCGACTTGATTCTGCTCGATATCATGATGCCGCATATGAATGGCTACGAAGTTTGTCAAATCCTGAAATCCGATATGCAAACGAGAGACGTTCCGGTGATTTTTTTGAGTGCATTAGATGAAGTTTTAGACAAGGTAAAAGCCTTTACCGTTGGAGGTGTAGACTACATTACTAAGCCATTTCAGTTTCAAGAAGTTTTAATCCGCGTCGAAAATCAACTGGCTTTAAAAACGGCAGAAACAAAAGTTCGTCAACTGAACGCAGAACTTGAAATTAAGGTAAAAGAGCGTACCTGCGAACTGGAAGTGACGAATCAAGAACTTCAGCGGGAAATTGCCGAACGCAAGCTTCTAGAAAAGCAACTTTTGCACATGGCGCTGCACGATCCGCTGACTGGTTTGCCCAATCGCGCTTTGTTTATGGAGCGTTTGAAACAAGCTGTCATCCGCGCCAAGCAACAGCCAGAGTACCAATTTTCAGTGCTGTTTCTAGATTGCGATCGCTTTAAAATCGTCAATGATTCTCTCGGTCATTTGGTGGGAGATGAGTTGCTGACGGCAATTGCTAGCCGATTAAAATTATCTCTCAGTCCAGTTGATACTTTGGCCAGATTAGGTGGGGATGAATTCACTCTTCTTTTAGAAGAAATTAAAGATATTACCAGCGTTACACAGATTGCAGAGCGCATTCTTTGGGAATTATCTCGCCCGTTTTACCTAGATAAACGCGAAGTATTCATAACTGCTAGTATTGGCATTGTCCTGGGCAATGCTACCTACGATCAACCAGAACATTTGCTGCGAGATGCCGATACGGCAATGTATCGCGCTAAGGCATTCGGAAAAGCGCGGTATCACGTCTTCAATCCAGCCATGCACCAGGAAGCACTTCAGCTTTTACAGTTGGAAACTGACCTTCGCAGAGCGATCGAACGGCAAGAATTTGTCGTGTATTATCAGCCCATAGTCAGTCTTTGCGAAGGCAAAATTTCTGGCTTTGAAGCCCTCGTGCGCTGGCAGCATCCCACACGCGGTTTCGTTTCTCCCGCAGAGTTCATTCCCGTGGCAGAAGAAACCGGCTTGATTACTTTCATCGGTACTTGGGTAATGCGGGAAGCTTGTCAGCAGCTTCGCATTTGGCAAGAAGAAAAACTTTCTCAAGAATCCCTAACTATGAGCGTCAATCTTTCGGTGCGCGAGTTCTCTCAACCCAACTTGATCGAGCTGATTGATGATACTCTTAAAAAAACTCAACTGAGCCCTCAAAATTTAAAACTAGAAATTACTGAAAGTGCAATTATGGAAAAAGATGGGTCGGTCACGGCGATTCTCCAGCAACTTAGAAACCGTCAAATTCAGTTGAGTATTGATGATTTTGGCACCGGTTATTCTTCCCTCAGCTATTTGAATCGTCTTCCAGTTGATACCCTTAAGATTGACCGCTCCTTTATTAATCCTATAGATAAAAATTCTGAAAGTTTGGGTTTAGTTCCTGCTATTATCACTATTGCTCATTCGCTGGGTATGAGTGCGATCGCAGAAGGTGTCGAAACCCAACAACAGCTAGCCAAATTGAGGACATTAAACTGTGGCTTCGGTCAGGGATACTTGTTCTCGAAACCATTGGGAAGCAAATTAGCAGCAGACTTGCTCGCCTCATCTCCCCAGTATTGAAAGTCAATCATGAAGAGGTAGAGGGAAAAGGGAAAAGATTTATTCTCTCACTCTCCCACTATTCTCCCAGTGCTAGCCAAAAACCTCGCAATGCAAAGCGATCAAATCTTTGCCGGAATAGTGAAGTAAAAAGTTGTTCCCACTCCAGGTTGAGATTCTACCCAGATGCGTCCTCCATGACGTTCCACAATTTTCTTGCAGATGCTCATACCGATGCCATTACCTGGGTATTTTTTATAAGAGTGCAGGCGTTGAAAAACTTCAAAAATACGCTCAAAATGCTGAGTTTCTATGCCTATGCCATTGTCGCGAACTGCTACGATCCATTCGTCGTTTTTCTTTGCTTTGGCAGTAATCTCGACCTGCGGCGGAACTTCGGGGCGACAAAACTTGATGCTGTTGCTAATCAAGTTTTGGAAAACCTGCATCAGTTGCGTGCTAGAGCCCATTACTGTGGGCAAATCGGAATAGCTAATACTTGCACCGCTGGCGCAGATTTCTTCGTCCAGATTGGCTAGCACTTCTTCTAGTACGGTTTTGCAGTCAGTCGGTTTGAATTCTTCTGTACAGGTGCCTACCCTAGAATAATCTAGCAAGTCTTCAATTAGCTGTGTCATCCTCCATCCCGCATTCACAATATTTGCGATGTATTGTTTAGCATCTGTATCGAGATGATTTTCGTATGTTGCTTCTATAATACGGGCGTAGCCAACGATCGCTTGTAGGGGTGATTGCAGATCGTGGGAGGCAATGTAAGCGAATTGTTCCAGTTCGTCGTTGGATCTTTTCAGTTCTTCGTTCAACTTTTGCAACTGTGTATTTTGCTCGGTGAGTTGACGATACAACTGTTGAATAGTCAGTTGATTGGCGACGCGAGCGAGAACTTCTTCCACTTGAAACGGTTTGGTAATGTAGTCTACGCCACCGACGCTAAAAGCTTTTACTTTGTCCACCACATCATCGAGAGCGCTGATAAAAATTACTGGCACCTCGCAGGTTTTATCCGAAGCTTTCAGCCTTTGGCAAACTTCATAGCCGTCCATATCCGGCATCATAATATCGAGTAAAATTACATCGGGTAATAGAGTCTGACAAGCAGTCAGAGCCATTTGACCGTTCAAGGCTTTGCGAACCTGGTATCCCTCTTCTCTCAGCATGAAAGATAATATACGCAAGTTATCTGGCTGATCGTCAACTACGAGGATGTTACCTTTAAGTGTATGGGAAGAATTTTTACTCATTGTTTGTGAACCCCGGCTGTAGATTACCATCGCAACTGGGGCGCAGCCGCAAGCAGGTTTAAAACCAATTTATTTTCCAAAGGTTTAGAAAATAGGCAGCCCTAACCAAAGTTACAGTTTCTTTTGTAATCTTTTCTCAAAGAATAGCAAATTTATCGGTGGCTCATAGCCTAATCTGAGGGTTATTGAGAGAGGGACAAACCTATATTTTACACTAAAACAGCGAGATAGACTGCCTGTCGTTCTGGTTAATTTACATATGGACAGGATAGGATCTGCCTTTTGCCGTACTCGATTGGAACGCTACAAGTACTTTGCCTCAACCCCCACAGGCGATCGCTAACCTATTGGGAGACACCATTTTTTTTCCAGGTTGTCCGACCCAAATAAGGGTATTTCTGGAAGTCTGTAAATATTTATACACATAAGTTGGATTTGTCAATACCTATTTGCCGAAAATTCAGCAAGTCAAAGTACGAGTTTTTACGCATCATGATGGATAAAAGCCTACGATCGTCAGTATTTTACCTGAATTGGATTTGAGCGGAGCGATGTTTCTATCTATATTTAAATGTAAATTTTCGATGAAGATTGGCTCGGCACTGATGACAGTAGTGATGCGGGTATGCCAATCTGTTTTTAGTGATGATACTTAGATGAGCACGAAAATAACAGATAAAGTAACTTTTCCCGATATTAATCGGTAGTCTCAACTAACACAAAAGTTTTCGCGCATCCCTCTTGTCAATATCACCGCTGTTAACGCTTACTTATTTGGAAAAATTAAAAAATGAATATTTCAACTATGATGAAAAAGTTATCGATCGCTACCGCTGGTGCAGCGTTGATCGCTGTGGGAGCAGACGAGATATGCAGTGACCGACCAAACCGGTCCAGGTTCATACGTCTTGTTTCAAGATATTTTCCTAGAAGCTGGTTCGCAGCACCAACTTTCATTTGACTGGTTTGCTCAGAGTTCTGCACCATTTTTCAATCCGGGAAACATGAACGCATTTGGCCCTCCCAATCAACAGTTTCGAGTCGATCTTGTTTCTGCTGGATTTAGCAACTGGTTTGGCCCTTCTTCATCGGCTGGGGTACTAGCAAATATTGTGGCTCCAACTGCTTCACCTCGTCAGTGGGCTAGCACCGCATTCGATCTAAGTGCATGGGCAGGTCAAACAGTGCGATTGGCTTTCCGGGAAGTTGACAACCAATTGTTTTTCCAGGCTGGTGTTGATAATGTGAAAATTCGCTCTACTCCTATCGAGACAGTTCCCGAACCAGCTTCTACCTTGGGCTTGCTGGCGCTAGGTGCAATGGGTGCAGCTTCACTGAAGCGCAAACAGCAACAGAAAGCAACAGAAAAAGCTTAGGCGAATTTTGGCCAAAGAATGTTTTGGACGATCGCACACCATCTCCAACTGCTTGCGCCTCAACCCGCAGAAATATCCCGTTCGGTGGTAATCTGAGAAATGGCATTGCTAAATGTTAAGACAGTTCCCCCATATCTATATAGATAGGCGCAAGCATGGTAGCCAGCACAGAAAGAACAAACATAGGCCGCATCAGCCAGATCATTGGCCCCGTTGTAGACGTTGAATTCTCCGCCGGCAAAATGCCGCAGATTTACAACGCCTTGAAAATCCAAGGCAAAAACGAAGCAGGACAAGACGTATCCGTCACCTGCGAAGTACAGCAGCTGCTGGGCGACAACCAAGTCCGCGCCGTTGCCATGAGTACCACCGATGGTTTGGTGCGCGGTATGGAAGCGGTAGACACCGGCGCTCCCATCAGCGTACCAGTTGGCGCTGCTACCTTGGGTCGCATTTTCAACGTGCTGGGCGAACCGATCGACAACCTGGGCCCAGTCAATACCTCGGAAACTTTCCCCATCCACCGTCCCTCTCCCAAACTGACGGAATTAGAAACCAAACCCTCCGTTTTTGAAACAGGCATCAAAGTAGTAGATTTGTTGGCTCCCTATCGTCGGGGTGGCAAAATCGGTTTGTTCGGTGGTGCTGGCGTGGGCAAAACCGTCATCATCCAAGAACTGATCAACAACATCGCTAAAGCTCACGGTGGTGTGTCCGTGTTTGGCGGTGTGGGCGAACGCACCCGCGAAGGTAATGACCTCTACAATGAATTCAAAGAATCGAAGGTCATTAACGAAGAAAATATCGGCGAATCTAAGGTAGCGCTGGTATACGGTCAGATGAACGAGCCACCGGGAGCCCGGATGCGCGTTGGTCTGTCGGCGCTGACAATGGCTGAATACTTCCGCGATGTGAACAAGCAAGACGTGCTGCTGTTCATCGATAATATCTTCCGGTTCGTGCAAGCGGGTTCCGAAGTGTCCGCACTGTTGGGTCGGATGCCTTCTGCGGTAGGATATCAGCCCACCCTAGCTACCGAAATGGGTGCTTTGCAAGAGCGGATCACCTCGACCACCGAAGGTTCCATCACCTCGATTCAAGCAGTGTACGTACCTGCGGACGACTTGACCGACCCCGCTCCCGCTACCACCTTCGCTCACTTGGATGCTACCACGGTGCTGTCTCGCGGTTTGGCTGCGAAGGGAATTTACCCAGCAGTCGATCCCCTGGATTCCACTTCCACGATGTTGCAACCGAGTGTTGTGGGTGACGAACACTACCAAACAGCTCGTTCGGTGCAATCGACTCTGCAACGTTACAAAGAATTGCAAGACATCATTGCCATTCTCGGTTTGGATGAACTGTCGGAAGATGACCGTTTGACGGTAGCGCGTGCGCGTAAGATCGAGCGTTTCTTGTCTCAGCCGTTCTTTGTGGCAGAAGTGTTTACCGGTTCTCCCGGTAAGTACGTGAAGCTGGAAGATACGATCAAGGGCTTCAAACAGATTCTTTCCGGTGAATTGGACGCTCTACCGGAGCAGGCTTTCTATATGGTAGGCACCATTGAAGAAGCGATCGCTAAAGCCGAAAAGATCAAGTCTGGTAAGTAAGAATTTTGGATTTTAGATTTTAGATTTTGGATTGAAATTTTTTAATCCAAAATCTAAAATCCTCTCATCCAAAATTCTCTTTCCTCAATCGAAAATCCAAAATCGAAAATCCAAAATCGAAATGACTTTAAACGTTCGCGTGATTGCGCCAGACAAGACAGTCTGGGATTCTCCAGCCCAAGAATTGATTCTGCCCAGCACCACCGGGCAATTAGGTATTCTCAGCGGACACGCACCACTTTTGACTGCTTTGGATACAGGCGTGATGCGAGTTCGTCAAGATAAAGGTTGGGTATCTATTGCTCTGATGGGCGGATTTGCCGAAGTCGAAGAAGATCGAGTGATTATTTTGGTTAATGGTGCCGAACGCAGCGAATCCATTAATGTGGAACAAGCTCGCGCCGCTTACACCCAAGCTCAAGAGCGCTATAACCAAGTGCAAAACAGCGAAAACCGTCAGGAAAAATATCAGGCAACTCAAGCTCTGAAGAGGGCACGCGCCCGTTTTCAAGCTGTGGGTGGCATGGTGCAAGTCTAAGAAATTAGGGTGGGCATTGCCCACCCTACTTTAAAGTTATCGGAAAGT
>NZ_JACJUP010000267.1:0-6725 GCF_014748295.1 Planktothrix sp. FACHB-1355
AGATAAGATACGCGGGAAACTGGGATCGAACATTCCGGAACAGTGGGCTTTGGGTCGCGCACTGTCAGAGAAACTTACAAGCGACGATTTGATATTCTGTCCTGGGGAAGATGTCGGATATCCCGTCGCGGCACTTTGCGGTGCGAAACGCGATCGGCCTAAAATAGTCGTAATTGTTCACAATTCCGATCGACCCCGCACTCGTCTGTCTTTGAAACTGTACGGTTTAGCAGATAAAATTGACCTATTTATTACTCCGGCTCGCCTCCAAGCTGATTTCCTCCGTCGCTACTTGAATTTGCCAGCAGAAAAAGTCTGGTTGTTACCAGATCAAACAGATGTGAAATTCTTTACACCCGGATCTGTTTCACCAGATAAACGTCGTCCGATGGTGATGAGTGTGGGATTGGAACAGCGGGATTATGTAACTTTAGCAGAAGCGACAAAGGACTTGGACATCGATGTCAAAGTTAGCGGTTTTTCCACGGCAAAGCTAAAAGAAGAATACGCACGTCCGAAGTCGCGCAGATTTCCAAAAGTTCTGCCGGAAAATATGTCCTGTCAGTTCTACGAATGGCCGGATTTAGTGCAACTTTATCGCGACGCGGACATAGTAGTAATTAGCTTGGTGGAAAATAAGTTTGCGGCTGGAATTCAAGTCATGCACGAAGCTTTAGCCTGTAAGCGTCCGGTGATTATAACCCGAACTCGCGGTATGAGCGAATACCTTGAAATTCCAGGTATTGTTACTACGTTTAATCCAGGTGATGTGGGGGGATTGCGAGAAGCGATCGTTCATTTGCTAAACAATCCCCAAGAAGCAGAAGCACAGGCGCAGCGCGGTCACGAACTGGTGTTAAAAGACCGCAATAGCGATCGCTTTGTCGAGGCGCTCGCCAATCGATTAATTGAGATGGGCTCTTAGATGATTTTTCATAAATTAAAATGCTGAATAAATTGAAAGCAGCAATTGCAAAGCTCAGTCCCGAACTGCGTAGGATTATCGGTAGTGTAATCTGGTTGTCAGGCGATCGCATCTTACGCATGGGCGTCGGGTTAATTGTTACCGCTTGGATAGCTCGTTATCTAGGCCCAGATGGATTTGGTCTGTTCAACTTCGCAACTGCTTTTGTTTCCCTATTTGGCGTGCTTGCCACTTTGGGATTGAATCAGATTGTCGTGCGCGACATAGTTCGCGATCCATCCCTTAAAGATGAAACTCTTGGCACGACTTTTGTATTAAAACTCGCTGGTGGTATCCTCACAGTATTAATATCAAGTGGAGCGATTAGCCTAGTCCGTCCTCATGACCGACTGACTCTTTGGATTGTGGCAATTACGGCGTCAGTAACAATTTTTGATGCCTTCAATACGATCGATTTGTGGTTCCAGTCCCTAGTTAAATCAAAACATACAGTTATTGCCAAAAATATAGCCTTCGTTATCGTCACCGCGCTCAGAATTGCTTTGATTGAGATGAAGGCTCCTGTAGTTGCCTTTGCTTGGGTGCTTGTGGTGGAGAGCGCTTTGGGTAGCATAGGTTTGGCGATCGCGCACAAATTGGACGGACAAAATCTGCTCAGATGGCGTCCGAAATTCCAGCGGGCAAAAACTCTGCTCAAGGAGAGTTGGCCGTTAATAATTTCCGATTTAGCTATTATGATCTACGTGCGTATCGATCAGATTATGCTCGGTCAATTAATGGGCGATAAACCCGTCGGGATTTATTCAGCAGCCGTGCGAATAGCAGAAGTTTGGTATTTTTTTGCCAGCGCCATTGTCAATTCCGTAACTCCTGCCATTGTGCAAGCCAAACAGGAGAGTGAAACGCTCTACTATAACAAACTGCAAAAGCTGTTTAATTTAATGGTAATAGTAACTTTCAGCATAGCCATTCCCCTGACGCTGATCTCAAAATTTCTCATTGTAGCCATATTCGGCCAAAAATATGCAGCGGCTGCTAGCGTGCTGTCAATCTACATTTGGTCAGCAGTATTTGGTTTTTTTGGTTGGGCAAAAGGAATTTGGATTGTGGCAGAAGGACAGACAGTTTTTGCTTTAATTTCTACCTGTTGCGGCGCTACTATGAATATTATCCTGAATTTTTGGCTGATTCCGCTTTATCAAGAAAATGGTGCGGCGCTAGCATCGGTGATTTCCTATTCATTTACCGATTATGTGATGTGCCTGATTTATCCTCCGGCTAGAAAGCTAGGTTGGATAATGACCAATGCACTGACTTTCAACTTGTTTGCGAGAAGAAGCAGAGAATAGCAGACCTGTAGAGTCAATTCATGAATTGACTCTACAGGTCTGATGGTTAAGTCCTGAGCGATCGAAGACAAGAAATTGCTGACGGTCAGCGATCAAACAAAAAGTGCGACTCAACAAATCTATGAAGAATGTTGAGTCTCACTTCTCAAAAATTGGTGATATCGTTATGGATAAAATAGCTCTAGCTGATTACTGCTGTTGTGAGCTAATCCATTCCAGAATTTGATCGACCTTCTGTTGTAACTTGGCAACATCAACGATGACCTTACCAATGCCCACATTTTCATCCCGGACTTTCAACTGACGCACATCCCGACCAAAGCCCATCAAGGACGGACGTTCCACATAAGTGACCCGGTGTAAGACTCGCCAAGCTTTATTCGGTTTTCCAGCTTGGGCTTGACGCAAAGCCCGTGCTTCTTCGTCATTGCTACGCAGCCATTCCGGGTCAACCACATAGTTGAAGAAGTCTTGGAAGTTTTGGGTACTTCCTTCCAGATAGAAACTCATAAACCGATAGCGATCGACTTTTTCCCCAGGCATAATCGGGTTATCGTTGTAATCCGTCACCCCTTTATTTTCCATACCACTCAAGTCGATATTCAACTCAAAACCCTTACTGCGAGATTCAGTTTTACTCATGGTTTGAGTCAGGTTAACGGTAGCTTGGGAGGTTAGCTCTACATCAAAGCCCATCTGGAACTCATTCTCAGCCCCTAACCCAGCAGCCATCGTAAAAGCACCACCAATGGTATGTTCTACCGTATTGGCAAAGCTTTGAGCTTCCGTTCGCAGTCCACCGTCAGCATCCCAAACATAAGTGTTGACAATGTTGCGTTTTCCAGCGCGAATTTGGATATTTTCCATATTGCGCTGCCAGCCCGCAAAACTTGCCATTGCGTGTACTTGTTTATCCTGGTCGGTAATTTTACTTTGGATTTCGGCCTGTTTTGCCTTGGCAGCAGAACTTGTTTCCTGAGAAGCTGCCGCAGTTTGAGCTTTAAATTCTTCAGCCTTTGCCGTTTGTTCCTCCGCAGTCGCTCCGGTAGTGGGTTTGTCTTCTTCCCGTTGGACTCCAATGGTGGTGGGTGCATCACCACTGTTGATGTTCCGATCCAAAGATGCTTCATCAATCGATCGCACATCAAAGTTATTGAAGTAAGATTCCCGGCGTTTGTCATCCGCTTCGATTTGACGTTTGAGATTGTATGCTTCTTGCAAGCGATAATAACTGGCGGGATAGAGAGAACCATACTGCGCTCGCATTTCAGGAACGTGCTTAAAGAAGCGTTGGCTGGTGGCAGAACTTCCGGTCATGCCATCCAAACTGCCATTCATGGTGTAAGCCGGATTCATCAAGAAGGTGATGGTGTTGACATCTGGGGGAATACCATCTACAGGTAGTGTTTGGTAGCCAACCATTTTCTTACTGCGAGCCAGTCGGGTGACAAACACATCTGCTAATGCTGAAACCACCAACGCATAGCCGATATTTTTGGGAATAAATCGGTTGCCTAAATGGGGGAATTTGGGATCGTCTTCAAATGTGCCGCGCAATTCCAGTTTATCGGTCATGCTCAGGGATGAGCTAGAGGTGATACTGCTTTCATTTTGGAATTGGTAGCTGAACTCCAAATTGCCTTTAAACCCATGTCGGTTCGATACTTCTATTTCTACTCCGATACCCGTAGATATGACTTCTCCCGCACCCATGAATGCCTCAACCGCAGCTCCCAAGCCACTATCTTGCGATCGAGTCCAATTAAACTCCACATCTTCAGTCATGGTTAATTCCACTGAAGTTGCGCCGTTATAATCATCGGCTAAGGCCAGGTTTTCACTGGGTACTGGTGGTGCGCCTTCAATGTAACCGAGCAAAGTGGGAGCAAATTGGGCATTACCAATCCATTTGAGTTCTAAGGTTTCCAGAGGCTTGTCGGGGAATAGATTCACGCCATTGAGAGCAGGAGAAGCAAACAACCGCCGCATCATCGCCGTTCTTTGCCCCGTCGTCTGGTCTATGGTAATCGTGCTATATTCTGCACTGACCGCAGAAGAGCCAATGCTTAACCAAGGGGCGGTCATATCTTCCACAATGGTTGCTTCGGTGACAGTGCCATCATTAATTCCCGCATAGTCTAAGACTTTGTTGGTCAAAATGCCATCTAAAGGCAAATAGAGTGCCAAACCAGACTCTTGACCCGTCAGCCGTTTATTCAGGTCAGCCTTAATTTCTGCTTCAGTACGCACTCGATTCCACAAGCGGAATTCCGCCATTTGCCCGTCAAAATAGGCATCAGCAGCCCAGTTACTCCGTCCGATGTAATTAATCGTGCGGTTCACGTTATTAGGAGTTTGACAAGTACCTGATTGAATTAGCTGACCGTTCTTGTAAATTTTGCCATTACCGGAAGCATCAAGAGTGACAGCAATGTGCATCCATTTTCCGACTTCTAGGAAATTAGCTGCTTGTATTGTCTGTTCGGCACTTCCCCGACGAATAGACAATAACAGGTTATTAGTCGTGCCAGGATTGGCTAGCAGAATGTTATCTACAGCAGCACCACTCCCGAAATCGAAGATTCTTGACCAAATTTTCAAGCTGTTGTAGCGCACCCAGACTTCTACGCTAAATCCTTGGGAGTAATTGATGTTCATTGCCGGTAAGGTGATGTGATCGTTGACCCCATCAAACTTCATCACCTGATTATTAGGTGTATCACTACTCGGTAGCCCCATCGGTGCGGCGCAAGCCCACCAAATCGGATTCGTCAGCGTCCCATGTTGACCATTACCGGAATTATCGCGGATTTCCGTCCCAGTGGCTTCATTCAAGGGATAGTAAGCTAACAAACCGGACTCATTCCCACTAATGAGGGTGCGACTATTGGCTTCAATTTCCTCATCACTCAGAGCCATTCCCCAAATGCGGACTTCTGCGACTTTGCCAAATTGCTCGCCCTGCATCTGCATCACGGCAGGGGGGGTCAATGCTAGGGTAGAAGTAACGTTTGTGGCGTTTACCACCGTACCAGAATTCCCGCTCACCAGGTCTAAGACTTTTCCGCTTTCCACCTTATTCAAGGGAAAATAAGCCACTAAGTTCGCTTCTTTTCCTGTCAGGCGTTTATTCATATTCGCCTGAATTTCTGCTTGAGTCCGGGCTTTGTTCCAGATGCGGACTTCAGCCATTTGACCGTTGGTAAATTCTGAAGCACCGTTGTAACAGCCGATGAAAACATTGGCGTTCATCGCAGGTAGCGCGGTGTTGACACTGTTTCTCTGGGCGACAAGCACTCCGTCCAAATAGCTGACAAATCCGTTGGGGGTGTTCCGTTTCCAAGTCATCGCAATGTGATGCCAACTGCCATTGGTGGCGTTAGCTCCCACGCTGATGCCTGTAGTACCCTGATCGACAGAAATAATATGTTGATTATTCCAGCCAGTAACAATATAGCCACCACCGTCTTGCTGTCTGACAGCCGATTGTAAACTGGTGCCCTTGAACCAGTATTCGATCGTGATTTCGTCACCAATGGGCAATTTAGCGACAGTCTGAATATAATTGCCGTTCCCGTTAAAATTCACCACACCATAGTCAATGGGAATGGGTTTGTTAGCAGCGAGATGATTATTGCCGATCGCATAAACATCGCCAATGGGTTTCAAGATTGCTTGCTTGATATCTTCTAGCTTTTGCTTGAGTGTGGCATTACCAGAGTCCGCACTGAGATTAACCTGGGCATCGACTAAAGCTTTGGCTTTAGTGTCACCCACTTCCTTACCATCAATGTAGAAGCGGGTTGTATTTCCATCACCCACCACTGTGAGATGATGCCAACCAGAAGACAATGCTCCCATACTGAAACCACAATCGTAAAAGTATTGTTTCAGTGGGTCATTCGTCAGGTAAATTCCTAACTTTTTGTCCTTACTGACAACAATGTGCTGATCGGCATTTTGCCCCCGGATTAGAGTATTCCATTGTGCGGTTTGTGGCAAGGGATAACAGAACCAAGCTTCGATACTCCAGTCTGCTGTCAGTGACAGAGGTTGATTCAACTTAACAATGCTGTTGTCATTGCTAAAATTCAAGCAGGGTCGTAGAGCATTGGGAATCCACTGTTCAAAAGCAGTATTCAGACTATCGGCGGTAGCATCATAGTTCGTGCGTCGCATCCGTCCTTCCTTGTCAAAGTAACTCAGTTGCACATTGCCTTCGCAGGTTTCAATGGCATTGAGTCCACTAGCGGGACGCACAAATCCTAATAATGCTCCCTGTGCGATCAAACCCTTCGCATCTTTGGCAATCTGGGGCATGGTTTGGGGAGTTTGCTGAATCGTTCTGACACCATTAGAGATCTCCAACATATAAACTAAACTGCGATCGCCAATGGTAAAATAGAGTTTTACCTTCCCCAAAATGAGTCAACTGAGAGAGTACATAGAGA
>NZ_JACJUP010000268.1:0-6723 GCF_014748295.1 Planktothrix sp. FACHB-1355
CGCCCCAGCGCTAAGATCGGTCAAGCAGCAGAAGCAAAAACCGCTACAGTCTTAATCGGTTTATGGAGCAATCCACCTCGGATTTTACCAGACGCCGAGCCAACTATCCAAAAATATTTAGACGGATGGTTCCGCGATCGGGGATTAAGTCAACTTTACAATTTGCAGCAACGCTCAACGGCGCTGGTTAAACTGCAATCAACAGAACAGGAAATAGCACAGCAAGCAGTAGTGAAATTAGCGATCGTGGCTGCTCTGCCCACGTTAGGATTTTTAATAGGCGTGGCATTGCTCATCTTGTTGGTAGCACAGCGTCTGATCCGCAAAGAGAATTCCCTTCTAGCTCAGAATGAAAATGTTTCTTGGTCAACGCCTTGGGATGCCGAAACAATCTGGCAAGTTTTCATTGTGGGCTTTTTTGGAATGCAATTGCTGATATCTGCTGTATTCATTCCCTTAGCTTTTAAACTGCTCAACCTCACACCCGCCGCTTTTGATGTCCGGTCAAAAGCAATCTACGTTTTGACAACTTATATGTTGGTTGCATTGGGTGGAGTATTGGTGTTGTATTTTTCTGTGAAATCATTTTTACCTTTACCGGAAGGATGGTTTCGATTTGATTTGTTCGGTAAGTGGTTTTTATGGGGACTCGGCGGTTATTTTGTGGCGCTACCTTTGGTAATTGTAGTGTCGCTGATTAACCAAGAAATTTGGAAAGGAGAGGGGGGAAGTAACCCGCTTTTGTCGCTAGCCCTAGAGAGTAAAGATGGTGTGGCACTCGCGATATTCTTTTTTACCGCAGCTATTGCTGCACCGCTGTTTGAAGAATTCCTATTCCGGGGATTTCTCCTGCCATCTTTAACTCGTTATATGCCAGTTTGGGGAGCGACGATCGCGAGTAGTTTGCTGTTTGCCGTCGCACACCTGAGCCTTTCAGAAGTGCTGCCCCTGACTACTTTGGGGATAGTGTTGGCTGTTGTGTACACCCGCTCTCGCAATCTTCTGGCTCCCATGTTACTCCACAGCCTCTGGAATAGCGGCACTCTGTTAAGTTTGTTTATTTTGGGTAGCGGTTCCACCTGATATTCGCCCATCATTGAGTATGCAATATCGCTACTCGCAGCGTAGGGTGCGTTTTCACTCACCCTACACTCTCCGATCCTCAGCTGCAACGCATCTAAGTTGTATCAATGGGGCGGGCAAGATGCCCACCCCACAAGATTTTCACATTCTGGCAATTATTAAAACCATCTGGCGTCACAGCTTATTAAAAAAAGTAAATTTTTCCTACTTTTGATAGATGCAAGCTATCCTATGAGTATAGTGATACCGGAACGGAAGATTTATTTAGAGATCTATATGCAAGATAATCCTGCCAAGTCCAAAGTTGCCGCCCTCCTTCTATGTTTCTTTCTAGGCGGTTTCGGAATTCACCGATTTTACCTTGGATATGTAACGATCGGGATCGTTCAACTGCTGACTTTTGGCGGCTGTGGTATCTGGGCACTAATTGACTTTATTCTTTTGGTTGTAGATTCGCTACCCGACAAGCAGGGTAACCGTCTAGTTTAATTTGAAATTGAGGCACTCGGCCATTTGATTATTTGCGATCGATTAAGAACTGCTTGGCGCTAAAATCACAATGGCAGTTACAATTCATGTTTGAATTATCAGATCGGCTTCTCTCGGCTCGCGATCGGCGTGTGAATTTTGTAAAGTTGACTATTTTTTCATCACCGCTGTTGGTAGCCTTATTTTACAATCACGGGCAGCAAGTGCCTTTCTTAGTTTGCCCGTTTAAATATTTAACAGGGATTCCCTGTCCGGGTTGTGGTTTGACTCGCTCTTTTATTGCTATTGTTCGAGGAGATTGGAGTCAGGCAATAGCACAAAACCTCTTCGGGCCAGTTGTGTTTGCCTGTTTTGCTATAGCAACTATTCATCTCGTAATTGAATTGGTAAAAAAACGACATTTGAGTGCTTTTTATGTTAAGATAATTGCAGATCAAAAAATCCAATTGCTATGTTTATTTATAGTTTTAATATATCATGGTTACCGCTTGTACGATTTATCGAAATCGGGCGAATTATCTGCGGCTTTTTTTAAATCGCCGCTAGGCAATTTACTGTTTTGAAGCAAGGATATTTTATGGGAATGTCAACTTTTAAGTATAAAAAAGTTTTGTTTGTAATATTGCTAGGTGCCTTAAGTAGCGGAGCCTTTAGCGTTTTTTCCAGTATGGATATCAACCTTTTCGTCAAGGGTTACGGGTTGCTGTTGGTGCTGCAAACTGGTTTTGCGCTCATCTACCTGAGTTTTTTGAACTGGAACGATCGCTGAACGAATTAATTTTAGATTTTGGATTAAAAATAAATAATTTTAGGTAGTAGGAAAATCACTATCCACGACCCATTAGCCGCTAGCTACCGGAGCGCAACTTTTAAGAAAAGTTAAACTTTCTCAGGCAATTTAGCCCGACTTGGCCTACTCTCTAAGGAGAGAGGTGCTTATTGCTTTAGGAATGGAAGTGTTGCAGTCAGTTGACAAATCTTCTGAACGGCTGTCTCCCCAGACAGCGATATCTGGGTCAAGCGGCGCTGACGCTACCCCAGCCTCCGACGTGGAGACGATTACCCTGGATGTGGGAGGAATGAAGTGTGCCGGGTGCGTGAAGGCTGTAGAAAATCAGCTAATCCAATATCCTGGGGTTGTTTCAGCCTGCGTCAACTTAGTGACAGAGGTGGCAGTTTGCGACGTAAAATCCGGTGCGGTTGACCCAAGTGCTTTAGCCGCAAAATTGACAGAAGCTGGTTTTCCGACTCAACCGCGCTATTCTCAAACAGGAGAAACGATTTCGCCCGCACAAAGGCATCGCCAGGAGATCGAATCTTCTATATGGCGGCTGGCGATCGCAGGTATCCTAATTGTTTTATCGGGAATAGGCCATTTCGGTCAACACTCTTGGTTTGCCGAGCATCCTTCCATCCTTACCTCATTTTGGTTCCATTGGGGTCTGGCAACCGCTACTTTAGTTGGGCCAGGTCGATCGATCTTGGTAGATGGCTTCAAAGGCTTGCAGCGCTTAGCACCCAACATGAACTCGCTGGTGGGATTGGGTGCAGTAACCGCATACACCGCCAGCACAGTAGCGTTACTATTCCCTCAGCTCGGTTGGGAGTGCTTTTTTGACGAACCGGTGATGCTGTTAGGCTTTATCCTGCTAGGGAGAACGCTGGAACAACACGCCAGAGGACGGGCAGTAGCGGCATTTGAAGCATTGCTTTCCCTCCAGCAACCCCAGGCACGCTTAATTGCCGATCCGAACGTGGATCTAACGGCAGACACGGGAGTCGAAATACCAGCCGATCGGGTGCGCGTGGGAGAATACTTACTGGTTTTACCTGGAGAAAAGATACCCGTAGATGGGGAAACGATCGTCGGCAAGACAACAGTAGATGAGTCAATGCTGACCGGGGAAGCGGTGCCGGTGCCAAAACAAATAGGAGATGTGGTGCAGGCGGGGACGCTTAACCAATCAGGCGCGATCGCGATTCGAGCGACCCGCATTGGCAAAGATACCACCTTAGCTCAAATTGTCGCCTTAGTAGAAGCAGCTCAAACTCGCAAAGCACCGGTGCAACACCTAGCGGATACTGTCGCTGGGTATTTTACTTACGGTGTGATGGCAGCTGCCGCTTTCACATTTCTATTTTGGTATTTTATCGGCACTCACCTTTGGCCGGATCTGCTTTTAGGGCATGGGGCAACATTGATGACGCACGGTGCGGCGGTCATGGGACACGGATCTATGGTCGCGCATCATCAGTCACCCCTGATGTTGAGTTTAAAGCTGGCGATCGCCGTCTTGGTAGTTGCTTGTCCCTGTTCTTTGGGACTGGCCACACCCACCGCTATCCTAGTTGGTACGGGGGTTGGCGCGGAATCGGGACTTTTAATCAAAGGTGGAGATGTTTTAGAACGGGTATCGAGTCTTGACGCGGTAGTGTTTGACAAAACTGGCACTCTTACTACCGGTCATCCCTGCGTGACTGACTGTATCTCGGTTGCAGTCAACGGGGAACTGGAGAAGCAAAATTTATCCTCTGCCTCCCCACCGCTCTCCGACTCGGCGGCAAAGCTTCTCCAACTGGCGGCGGCAGCCGAAAGCGGCACCTGTCATCCCCTCGCCACAGCCATTGTCGAGGAAGCCCGCAAACTGGGGTTACCTATACCACCTGCCGAAGATTTTTACACAGAACCGGGTTTCGGAGTTCGCGCTGTGGTAGAAGGTCAGACGGTGTTGGTGGGAACTTCGGACTGGCTGCAAGCAACGGGAATTAGTGTTGGCGATGCTCTCAAAGCACAAGTTAGGGCATTAGCACAAGCGGGAAAAACAGTGGTTTATGTGGCATCTGACAACATCAGCTTAGGATCGATCGCGGTTGCGGATGCCCTCAGACCAGATGCTAAAACAGCAGTGGCAGATCTGCGGCGTCTGGGATTGAGAGTTATGATGCTGACTGGTGACAGGCTCGAAAGTACATTACCGATCGCTTCCGAGCTATTACTCGACACTTCTGATGTTTTGGCAGGAGTTCTTCCCGATGGTAAAGCATTGGCGATCGCAACTCTGCAAACTCAGGGTCATCGAGTCGCTATGATCGGGGATGGAATAAATGATGCACCGGCACTAGCACAAGCCGATGTGGGCATAGCCCTGCACGCGGCAACTGACATTGCGATTGAAAGCGCTCAGATTATCCTGATGCGCGATGCAGTAACGGATATCGTTAAATCGATTCAGCTCTCGCGTGCCACTTTTAATAAAATCCGCCAGAATTTATTTTGGGCACTTGCCTACAACACTTTAGGTATTCCCATTGCCGCCGGTGTCTTGCTGCCTAGTTTAGGCTTCGTTCTCAGTCCAGCTGCTGCCGGCGCAATGATGGCTTTCAGCTCCGTCAGTGTTGTTACTAATTCTCTTCTCCTGCGTCGTCTGCCTTGGCGTCGGTAAAATTTTAGTCGAAATTCAAGTTTTAAATTTGAAATTGAATTTAATTTTAAATTTAAAATTTGAAATCGAAAATCACCGTTGTTTTCAGGTTGGCAGCGCTGAGCCTAATTTATCAAGGCCATGTGACGCCGGGGTTGCAGCTGCCTTTATTAATTTATTGCAGGACAGATCAATCAATGCCTTTACCACAGGATCAAAATCATCTACTCATTGTTGAGGACGATAAAGGGCGCAAGGAGTTTATACTCACTAAGGCTGTATATTCGATCGGTCGCGATCCGACTTGTAATATCCGCCTATACTCCCAGTTTGTCTCTCGTCGTCATGCAACTTTGCTACAGATGCCCAAACAAGATGGAACATACTACTATCGCATTGTTGATGGCGATGGCAAAGGCAGAGCTAGTGCTAACGGACTGATCATCAACTCTCGCAAGCTTCCAGCTCACGACCTCAAAAATGAAGATGAAGTTGTATTTGGCCCGCAGGTGCGAGCTATATACTATCAGCTCAAACGAGAGACTATCCCATCTGGGCCGCTAGATGAGTTTGATATCACCCTGATTAACCCCGGTAGTATGTTTGACGATGAGCCAGAGGAGTAAAATTTCCCCAAGTTAGCCAGAGTAATCGCAGCTTTGCCTGACTGATTTGCCTGACTAAATAGTGGGTAGCTCTCCTGCTACATTTTCAATTATCTGCCATTGGCGATTGCTGACGATCGCCTCACTGACGCGATCGAATATCTGGTGGCAGTGGTTGTCAACTTGCAGGGGCAATTCCTCATTTTTCATTACCAAACTCATCTTAGTTTGGGTTGCGGTTGCGGTTGAACGATCGATGAGGACTTCAACAGTCACTAACTTGGCAAAGCCAACCTGCCCTGGCTTCTCACGCGCCATTATATAGTCAATCGTTTCATAAAGGATGTCTAACGAACAACTCTTTAGAACTTCTATCAGCAATTGCTTAAGACGATCGAGAGGAAGGGAAACTGTGTACGAACTTGTATAGCGAGCCATATCATACCTCCGGCCTGCGACTCCAAGACCCTCTTATAATACCCGAACCTCATTGATTTGATTTCAAGCTTATACCTAGAAGCATTGTTTTCTATTGCTGCTCTGTAAAGCTGCCACTGCCCCATCAGGGAGAGGGAGAAGGGGGAAGGAGAAAAGAGGGACAATATTAATTCTGCCTGACTTCCTTTTCTTCTAATTCTTCTCCTCATCCTTCTTCTGTCTCGCTTTCGGCTTTCTTCTTTCGTCCCTAATATTCGGCATTAGGCGCGGCAATACTTAAGGCTACACCAAATGGCTCAGTTAATTGCACTTCGGTAACATTGGGCGAGCCGAATATTCTTTTCGGCTGCTAGTTAACCTCAAACATCATCTTTGGTTTGGCATTGCCAAATGTCAAGACCAGATACATTTATACAGGTAGTGTACCCTTAATCGGTAAATTGATGGATTTTTTTAATGAATGCTTTTGAAAGGCTCGTAGGCCAAAGTCAGGCAGTAGAGTTGCTTGGGCAGGCGATCGCTCAAAATCGCATCGCCCCAGGTTATCTGTTTGTTGGCCCCGATGGCGTCGGTCGCAGTTTGGCAGCAAAGTGCTTTACAGAAGAGTTGTTTTATGGTACAGAAGCTAAGCAAAAATCAACTATACAAAAACGCCTACAGCTGAGCAATCACCCCGATTTATTGTG
>NZ_JACJUP010000269.1:0-6649 GCF_014748295.1 Planktothrix sp. FACHB-1355
GTATCGATCGCAAGTTACCTGTTGTTCTTTTCTCCCCCACTCCCCCACTCTCCCGCTCCCCCACTCCCCCACAGCCCTAAGCTACAGGAACCGAAAAATAAAAGGGTAGCGGTAGGGTTGTTCCGGATTGCTCAAGCACTGGAGAATTGCTAAGATTGGCAAAACAAAGTTGACAATTTGCAAAATTCCTAGTAATAGGAATCCGATCAATACAATTGTGAGAATTCCAAAGATGATGCCATAAATCCAGACGTTGAAGTGAAAATTCAGCGCTTCTTTGGCATTGTCTTTCACAACTGGGTCATCCGATACGAACAATACCGCGATCGGTATCCCAACGGAGACAAAGGCGAGGCTAAAAAATATCGAGCCATGACATAACGCTGATAAAATCTTTCGCTTGTCAGTGTCATACATAGAACCAACTCCTCAGAGCCAGTCAGGTTTATCCTTTCCTTATGAAGCTATCACACCTAACGCATACGCTGGCGGAGGAGATTTCCGTACTGTATGTGGGGGTAGGTAGGGACGGTTGGTTAGGGATCGGATCGAATCAGTTTGTAACAGAACGATCGATCTATCCCCCTCTATCCCCCTCCCCCCTTCTCTTCTCGCTCCGCAATTTGTTAAATCTTATTTTAAGCTTTAAGGTTGTAGGCCATACAGAAGTTCCGGCTCCACCAGTAACTATTCTTCTTATCTAGGATTGCAATACGCTTGCGGAGTGCCGATCTTCCAGTTACCTTGGGATTAGCTGATGTTACAACTGCATTTCCTTTTGAGGTTTCTCTAGAAAACATTGGCCTTCGCTCTGGCAAATCTATCCACAACGGATTCATTCAGTACTCTGGCACTCCACTCTGCCTAATCCTACTGGTAAAACAAATTATGTTAACGCTTCCTGGCTACCAAATCACGTCAGCCGTTCATACCGGAGCAAGAACAGTAATTTATCGTGGCATTAAACTGCCCGATCGACAATCCGTCATCGTCAAAACCCTGCTGTCAAAGTATCCTACCCTCGAAGAAATTACTAGATTGCGGCATGAATATAAGATTTTGCAACCATTAAACATAGAAGGAATATCCAAACCTATAGCCTTAGAAAACTATAAAAATGGTCTGGCTCTCATCCTGGAGGATTTTGGTGCGGAGTCTCTCAAGCAATTGATGGCATCCCATAAAATTTCTGTTGCCTCGTTCCTTTACATAGTTTCTCAGTTAGCAGAAATCCTCCACCAACTGTATGAAAATCACATCATTCATAAAGATATAAAACCTCAAAATATCCTAATCGAACCTGTTAACTGGACTGTCAGGCTGATTGACTTTAGCATTGCATCCCGCTTATCTAGAGAAACGCCAACTATTAGCAACGCCGATTCTCTTGAAGGCACTCTCGCCTACATTTCCCCCGAAGCAACGGGGAGAATGAATCGTTTTCTTGACTACCGCTGCGACTTCTACTCCCTCGGCGTCACCTGCTATGAAATATTGACGGGTCAGCTACCTTTTCTCACCAAAGATCCCCTAGAACTAATACACTGTCATGTAGCCGTTTCACCAATACCGCCCCATCAAGTCAACGCCGAAATTCCCCAAGCTGTTTCCGATATAGTGATGAAATTAATGGCTAAATCGGCTGAAGACAGATACCAAACAGCGTTGGGATTGAAAGCGGATATAGAAATTTGTTTGGATCGATTGTTGAGATTCGATCGCATTGAATACTTTACTCCCGGCGCTGTAGATAAGTCCGGTCAATTCCTCATTCCTCAAAAACTCTACGGACGAGAAGCGGAAGTTGCCATGCTTTTGGATGCGTTCGATCGCGTAGCGTCTCCCCAAGAGAATGGCGTCACCGCAAGCAACACCGAAATCATGCTCGTTTCCGGTTACTCTGGCATTGGCAAAACTCGCGTAATCAACGAAGTTCACAAACCAATTGTACGCCAGCGCGGCTACTTTATTGCGGGCAAATTTGACCAATTTAAGAGAAATATTCCCTATGCTGCCTTGATTCAAGCTTTTCAGGAATTAATTGCAACCTTATTAACAAACAATCTCGATAAAATCGCTATTTGGAAAGAAAAACTACAAGAAGCGCTCGGACAAAATGGCCAAGTAATTATAGATGTTATACCCGAAGTTGAACGGATTATCGGCCCTCAACCAGAAGTCCCGGAACTGGGAGCAACAGAAGCCCAAAATCGCTTTAATCGCCTGTTTCAAAAATTCATCGGTGTATTTGCCCAACCAACTCATCCCCTGGTATTATTCTTGGACGATTTACAGTGGGCAGATTCCGCTTCTCTAAAGTTAATTCAGCAGATTGTCACCGACCCCGAAAGCAAATATCTGCTGCTAATTGGAGCGTATCGCGACAATGAAGTCAGCCCCACCCACGCCACAATTCAAACTATAGAAAAAATTCAACAAGCTGGTGCAATTGTAAATAACATTGTTTTGCAACCATTGAATTTTGGTAGCATCAGTCAATTAATAGCAGATACTTTAGGTGAAACAGTAGCACAAGGAAGAACTTTTACTTTAGCTGAACTAACTTACAATAAAACCCAAGGAAATCCTTTCTTTTTAACCCAATTACTGCAAACTCTACACGCAGAAAAGCTAATTAATTTCGATTATGTAGAAGGACGATGGTTGTGGGATATAGAGAGAATACAATCTATAGGGATTGCCGATTATAGTGTTGTCGAATTGGTAGCGAGAAATATTCAAAAACTATCACCAGAAACTCAGGAAGTCTTAAAGTTAGCTGCTTGCATAGGTCACCAATTTACCTTAGATAACCTCGCTGTCGTCAACGAGCAATCTTTATTAAAAACTGCCGATGATTTGTGGGAAGCATTGCAATCTGGGTTAATTTTGCCGCTATCGCAAGCTTATAAAATTCCATTTTTTTTTGAAGAAACAGAACAATTGTTTTTACAAGTTGAAGATTTAAAAATTAGCTATAAGTTTTTACACGACAGAGTACAGCAAGCCGCCTATTCTTTAATACCAGATGAACAGAAGAAAGAGACGCACCTAAAAATAGGTAAGTTGCTTTTAGAAAAAACGGCCAAATTTGGGCTGCAAGAAAATATTTTTGATATTGTTAACCAGTTGAATATTGGCGTAGATTTCATCACCTCTGTTGCTGAAAAGGAAGAACTGGCGAAATTAAATCTGCTCGCGGGAAGGAAAGCTTTAGCCGCTACCGCTTATGATGCGGCGGTTAGATATTTAAATGTTGGTTTGCAATTGCTTGCGCCTGACTGTTGGGATAGTCAGTATGAATTGGCGCGGGATTTGTTTGTGGAAACTACAGCAGCTGAATACCTCAATACGAATTTTGAACGAGCGAAACAGTTGTCTGATGTTGTAATTCAACAAGCAAGAGATCTTATTGAAAAAATACCTATTTATGAAAGAAAAATCCAGTTTCATATTGCACAAAATCAGATGCAATCAGCGCTAGATACGGCGCTGCCAGTACTGCAAAAGCTGGGAGTATATCTTCCCAAAAAAGCAAGTAAAATTAGTATTTTGGTGGGGTTGATTGGCACGAAAATTACCCTACGAGGAAAGGAAATTGAAGAGTTGGCTAACTTGCCAGAAATGACCGATATATACAAACTGGCAGCTATGCGGATATTAATGACAGTTTTAGGATCGGTTTATTTTGTGGCTCCCAATCTTTTTCCAGTATTTATATTTAAGATGATACATTTGAGTATTAAATATGGCAATTCTCCTCTGACGGCTTACGTCTATGATTTTTATGGCGTACTATGCGTGGCTCTCGGAGATATTGAATCTGCCTATAAATTTGGCCAATTGGCTATGAGGCTACTGGAAAAATTTAACGCCAAAGAACTGAAATCGAAAGTAAAAGTAGTATTCAACAACGGAATCAGACACTGGAAAGACCATGCAAAAGAAACTTTAGAACCAATGCTTGAAGGAATTCAAGATGGTCTGGAAGTAGGAGATATAGAACACGCTTGTTACAATGCGATGAATTATTCCGTACAATCTTTTTTGGTTGGTAATCATTTAGAAACTTTGGCTCAAGCGCTGAAAAACTATCGAGAAATGACGGGTAAATTCAAACAGGATCTTCAACTAATAAGCATAAGTGTATGCAGTCAAGCAGTCGCCAATCTAACAGGTAACGCCGAGGAAAAGTGCAAGTTAGTCGGTGAAATGTTTAACGATAAAGAAATGTTACCAATATTAATAGAAAAAAACAATGTATTGGTAATTTTTTATGTTCATTTTTTTAAAACGTTTCTTTCGTATTTGTTTAAAGACTACGCTCAGGCTATTGAACAAGCGAGAAGGGCGGAAAAATACGCAGAAGGTGCGCCCGGTACTATGGCTTTTGCTGTCCATAAGTGCTACTACTCTCTGGCACTTTTAAAACAGTATAGCTACGCGACAAAAACTGAGCAAAGGCAATATCTCAAGCAAGTGACAGAGCTTCAGAAGAAAATGAAAAAATGGGCAGACCACGCGCCCACAAATCACAAACATAAGTACTTGCTTGTAGAGGCAGAAAAAGCGAGAGTACTCGTTCGAGATATAAAGGCGATGGAGTATTATGAATTAGCAATAAAAGGAGCGAAAGAACAAGGATACATCCAGGAAGAAGCATTGGCGAACGAACTCACAGCAGAGTTTTATTTCTCCCGTGGCAAAGAGAAAATAGCTCAAATATATCTCACCGATGCCTACTATGGATATATTCGCTGGGGCAGTTCGGCTAAAGTCAAAGATTTAGAAGAAAGATATCCTGAATTCTTTTTGGGATTGGTGAAGCGAGAAGACTCTGACTTGGATGTAAATAGAACAACCACCTCGACAACAGGAGGAAAGTCATCGGTATTGGATTTGGTGACTGTGGCAAAAGCTTCGCAAGCAATTTCCGAAGAAATCGTTCTCGATAAGCTGCTTGCTAAGTTAATGCACATCACACTTGAGAATGCAGGCGCTTCCAAAGGTCTTCTCTTTTTGTCAAGGGCAGATAAATTGCTGTTGGTAGCTGAGGGTGCTGTAGAAAGACAAAAGGTGCGAGTGTTGTCATCAATTCCCGTAGAATCTAGCCACGATGTACCGAGTTCAATTATCAATTATGCGGTCAGAACCGGGGAAAATTTATTATTAAATAATGCGGCGATTGAACCACGATTTGCTAACGATCCCTACATTGAGAAAAGCCAGGTCAAGTCTGTTCTTTGTTTGCCGCTGATTCATCAGGGAAAATTTACGGGAGTTTTGTATTTAGAAAATAATTTGAGTGTGGGAGCTTTTACGCCTGCGCGATTGTCCGTGTTAAAACTTTTAGCTGCACAAGCGTCTATTTCTTTAGAGAAGGCGAGCCTTTATCAGGAGTTGCAAAACTATTCTCAGCAACTGGAACAATCTTTGCATAAGTTGCAACAAACGCAGACTCAGCTAATTCAAACCGAGAAAATATCGAGTTTGGGGCAATTGGTTGCGGGGGTAGCTCATGAAGTAAATAACCCGGTTAGCTTTATCAATGGGAATCTGCACTATACAAATGAATACGTACAAAATTTGCTAAACTTGCTGAATCTATATCGGCAGTGTTTTCCCGATCCTCCAGATCGGATTCAAGAAGAAATAGAAGCGATCGATCTAGAATACCTGATAGAAGATTTGCCCAAAATGCTGTCTTCGATGAAAGTGGGAACCGATCGCATTCGCGATATTATGCAGTCGTTACGCAATTTCTCCCGAATTGATAACGGAAAACCGAAATTGGCAAACATTCATGAGGGACTCGATAGTACGCTGATGATTCTCCAGCATCGCCTCAAAGCTAAGGGAGAACGTCCGGCGATAAATTTGGTGAAGGAGTACGGGGATTTGCCGCTTGTGGAATGTTATTCGGGACAACTAAATCAGGTGTTTATGAATCTGTTGGCGAATGCGATCGACGCCCTTGAAGAAGTTTGGGGGCAAACCCACCCTCAACCCCTAAGAGTCCCACAGGGAGAGGAGAAAGATTCCAAAATTCAAAATCCAGAGATTCGCATTCGTACAGAGGCGATAGATGGCGATCGGGTGGCGATTAAGATTAAAGATAATGGCCCTGGAATGACCGAAGAAGTACGCGCTAAGCTTTTCGATGCTTTTTTTACAACCAAGCCAGAGGGTAAGGGTACTGGTTTGGGATTGTCAATTAGTTATCAAATTGTCGTCGAAAAACATGGAGGTAGTATTGAATGTTTTTCCACTCCAGGAGAAGGGACAGAGTTTGCAATCGAGATTCCTGTAAGGCAGGAGTCTCAGAATAGCGAGATGGGAGCGCTTCCCCGATCGGATGATTCAGATTAATACTGTCCTATTTTCCTATTTCACTCTGATTTATGGACGGTTTGCGATCGGGCGATCGCACCCAAGCAAGCTTTCCGATCCTCTAAATCGCCCCTTACGACCATTTGCAGTGGATTTTAGAAGAGCAAGATCTGGAAGTCAAACAAGTCTTAATTCACGGGATTGGCAGGTTGCGAATTCGTAAAGAATTAGGAAATATTGACATCGACTTTTAACTGCACTTCCATTATCCAGAATAGTGGCTCTTTCAAACGACAGTTTCAGCCATACCGTGTAAACC
>NZ_JACJUP010000027.1:0-16588 GCF_014748295.1 Planktothrix sp. FACHB-1355
GATGGCCATTTAATATGGAAAATTTAAAAAAATTTTTTCCGGGGATGTCCACAATCGAAATTACTACTGCCTTTGGTTTGATTCTGGGAGGAGCGTGTTTGTGGTTGTGGCGTTGGAAATTAAAAATTAAACATAAAAAATTCCAAGCCACAATTCAATTTTTGATTTTTATTTTGGCGTTTTTTATTGTCCTAATCGCTTTCCTGACACTGCTTCAATCTGTTTTTAACGCCAATCTCGATATTGACCGACTGCTAATGCAGCAGCCAGAATCTCCAGGAAGCACAGCTCCCAACACGGCGCTGGCATTTCTGCTAGTGGGGTTTGCCTTGCTGCTGTTGAACGTTCGTCACCCCAATTTTCTGATGGTGCAGGGGATCGCATTAGGGGCGTGGCTGATTGCCTTTTTGGGACTGCTGAGCTACGTATACGGGAGCATATATTTTTACACAGCCGGAATTTACACGGGTATGGCAATCCACACGCCGATCGCTTTGCTGTTACTGACAAGTGGCATTCTGTGCGCCCGTCCCGATAGAGGAATAATGAAGTTGCTCAGCGGTGATGGTGTGGGTAGCATCATGGCGCGACGGCTGTTGTTTGTGGCGCTTGTGGTGCCGATTTTCGTGAAAGGCTTATGTAATTTAGGCTACCAGCAAAGTTTTTACTCTTTTGAAATGGCAAAAGCCTTAGAGAGCATTTTAGATACGATCGCCTTTGTCAGTGCGATCGGTTGGAATGCCTACAAGCTCAACTGTACCGACCATCACCGCGACCAAGCCGAACAGGCACTGCGAGCTTCTCAGGCTCGATTTGCAGGCATTTTGGAAATTGCCAGCGATGCGATTATTTCCGTTGATGGCGATCGACGCATCACTCTATTTAACCAAGGGGCAGAAAAGATTTTTGGTTACACAGCTGATGAAATATTGGGGCAATCTCTCGATTTGTTGTTGCCAGATCGCTTTGCGATCGCTCACCGTCAGCACGTCAGCAACTTCGGTGAATTTGCTAGCAAAACGCGGCGTATGGCAGCCAGCCGCGAAATTTTCGGTCGTCGCAAAGATGGTACGGAATTTCCCGCCGAAGCTTCTATTTCCACACTGAAAATAAATGGCGAAATAATTTGCACCGCATTTTTGCGCGACATTACTGAGAGCAAACAAGCAGAGGAAATACGGCGCGAAAGTGAGGAACGCTTTCGCAGCGCATTTGACTATGCTGCCATCGGTATGGCGCTAGTAGGGCTCGATGGCAACTGGCTGAAAGTGAATCGTTCCTTGTGCGAAATCACCGGTTATTCCGAACTAGAATTGCTGGCTACGACCTTTCAAGCAATTACCCATCCAGAGGATCTGGAAATTGACCTCAACTATATGCAAAAACTGTTAACTGGTGAAATTCGCTTCTACCAAATGGAGAAGCGGTACTTTCACAAACAAGGTCATATTGTTTGGATTTTGTTGAGCGGCTCGATAGTACGGAATACAGAAGGCGAACCCCTCTACTTTATCGCTCAAATTAAAGACATTACCGATCGCAAAATAGCAGAAGCGGCTCTGCGGCAAAGCGAAGAACGCTATCGGGGTATCCTGGAAGATCAGACCGAATTAATTTCTCGCTTCCAGCCTGATGGTACGCTCTCCTATATCAATGAAGCTTACTGCCGCTTTTTTGGCAAAAAAAGGGAGGAGCTGATTGGCAAAAGCTACGCACCTGTCATTTTTGAAGAAGACCGCGAAAAGATCGATCGACTGCTCAGCACGCTGAACGCGCAAAACCCAGTTGTCACAATTGAGAATCGAGTCATCGTTGCTGGTGAAGTTCGCTGGACGCAGTGGATCAATCGCATCATATTTGACGATCGCGGCAACTTTGTCGAGTTCCAATCTGTAGGACGAGATATTACCGATCGCAAGCAAGCAGAAGATGCTCTGCGTGCAAGCGAACAGCGATTTCATGCGATATTTAATCTCACATTTCAGTTTGTGGGTTTGCTATCACCAGATGGTATCCTTTTGGAAGTAAATCAAAGCGCTTTGGACTTTGGCGGATTGCAACGATCGGATGTGGTGGGGCGTCCGTATTGGGAAGCCCAATGGTGGGCAATTTCAGCAGCAACTCAAAATGAATTGAAAAATGCGATCGCTCGCGCTGCTATGGGTGAGTTTGTCCGTTACGAAGTAAATTTGCAAGGTGCTGGAAATACACTTGCAACGATTGACTTTTCCATTAAGCCTGTCAAAGATGAAAGGGGTAAAGTAATCATGTTAATTGCCGAAGGTCGGGATATTAGCGATCGCAAACAGGCAGAGGAACTAATTAAAGCTTCCCTGATAGAAAAGGAGGTGTTGCTGCGGGAAATTCACCATCGCGTTAAAAATAATATGCAGATTATTTACAGTTTGCTAAGGATGCAAGCGCGACGAACTTCTGACGATCGAATTGCTGCGATCTTGAAGGATAGCCAAGATCGCATCAAATCTATGGCTTTAGTCCATGAAAAGCTGTATCGCTCCCAAGACTTATCGGAAATCGACTTGGAAGAGTACGTTCAAAGCTTGGCAGCTAGCTTGTTTAGTTCCTATGGAGTGAGCGGAAATATCGTTATTGAGAGCAAAATTAATCAATTTTTTCTGGATATTGACACTGCTATCCCTTGTGGGTTAATCCTCAACGAATTGATTTCCAACTCTCTCAAATACGCTTTTCCTGGCAATGCTCAAGGAAAAATTGAAGTCGAATTTTATGTTGAAGAAAATAAAAACAACGTGCTGATATTCAAAGATAATGGGATTGGGTTACCAGCAGATTTTGACATTGAAACAGCAACATCGTTGGGACTAAAATTAGTTAAAAGATTGGTCAGCCAGTTGGACGGTACGATAGATATTGACACTAGCAATGGCACCCAGTTCAGGATTGCTTTTGCGGGAGGGAAAGGATCGTGTCTTTAAATATGCGAAATATTACCAGTATAACAAGTATTCGCATTCTCATCGTAGAAGATGAAGGAATTATTGCCCAGGATATGCAAGATTGCTTGGAAGATTTGGGCTACAATGTCATTGCCATTGCGGACACCGGCGAAAAAGCACTCAAAAAAGTAGCAGAAACACATCCCGATTTGGTGCTGATGGATATCCGGCTTAAAGGGGATATGGATGGAATTCAAGCCGCCGAGCAAATTTGGGAGCTTTTCCAAATTCCAGTTATCTATACGACCGGTCACTCGGATAAAAGTACTTTAGAACGAGCCAAACAAACAGCGCCGTTTGGCTACTTGATCAAGCCCTTTGAAGAGAGAGAATTGTATGTAGCGATCGAAACCGCTCTGCGGCGATATCAACTAGAGAAGCAGTTAAAAGAAAGAGAAGAATGGTTGCAGACTATTTTTAGAAGTATCGGCGATGGAGTGATTGTTGTAGATACTAAATATTGCGTAAAATTCCTCAATCCCAGAGGAGAATCGATGACAGGTTGGAAACAACACGAAGCAATTGATGAAGATTTAACAAAAGTATTTAATATTGTTCACGAAAAGACGCGATCGGCAATTGAAAATCCTGTAAAAGAAGTACTTAAAAGCGGGTCTCTTTTTTATCTGGCACCAGATACCTTACTCATTTCCAAAAACGGCACAGAAATGCCAATTGATGACAGCGCCGCTCCTCTGAAAAATCAAAAAGGAGAAGTTGTAGGCTGCGTTCTGGTGTTTCGGGACATCACGGAACGGAGACAAGCAGAAGAACGCAACCGCGCCTTAGAACGAGCCAAACTGCTGGAAAAACAAATGGCAGAACTTCAGCGGCTCAATGACAGCAAAGACGAATTTCTGAGTACGGTATCCCACGAATTGCGAACTCCTCTATCGAATATCAAAATGGCGATCGAAATGCTGGAAGTTGTACTCGCTCGACAAGGAGATTTATTTGCTAACCCAACAGCAGACCCTTCCCCGGCGGTTCGCTACTTTCAAATTTTACGCGATCAGTGCGAACGACAGCTAAATCTGGTCAACGACTTGCTGGATTTGCAGCGTCTCAACGCAGATGCTTATACTTTAACACCGACAGAAATTAATTTGCAAGAATTGATTCCTCATGTAGCGGATGCTTTTGAAATATGTCTGCAAAGCAACCAACAAACATTGGAAGTAAATATTTCTCCTGACTTACCTTCGTTGATTTCCGACTCTTCCAGTTTGACGCGCATTGTCAGAGAATTAATCAACAATGCCTGCAAATATACACCTCCAGGTGAATATATCGCGGTTAATGCCTGCGCTCTCCCTGCTAGCGAAGATACAGCCAAAAAAGAAATTCTACAATTGTCGGTAACTAATTCGGGAGTGGAAATTCCTGCCCATGAATTGCCTCGCGTTTTTGACAAGTTCTATCGCATTCCCAGTGAAGACCGTTGGAAGCAAAGCGGCACTGGTTTAGGGTTGGCGTTAGTTAAAAAATTGGTTGATTATCTCAACGGTTCGATTCGGGTTGAGAGCAGTAACAGGCAAGTTTCCTTTATTGTGCAACTTCCTTTCAACTATGAAAAGGTATAGCTATTAAAGGTAAGAATGCAGTCAGTAACAAAACCCAAGA
The DNA here is from genome assembly GCF_014748295.1 of Planktothrix sp. FACHB-1355. Lineage (NCBI taxonomy): Bacteria > Bacillati > Cyanobacteriota > Cyanophyceae > Oscillatoriales > Microcoleaceae > Planktothrix > Planktothrix sp. FACHB-1355. Next base: position 4,602 of record NZ_JACJUP010000027.1, read on the forward strand.
CCACCAGCTTAACTGACGCGGCGACACCGGTTCTCCTAGCAGGGCATCAATCCTTTGTTGCAAGCGATTTTTACGCACAGCCGAACTGAAAGTAGCGCATAAACTATCCGACTCCATCGCGGGATAGCTTACTACTTGTAACAAAGATTCAGCTAACAGCAGGGGATCTACAAGTTGTGCAGCCCAACTGTCAGCCCGAAGTTCCCGCAATACCAATAATTCCTGCCACAAGCTCTCTGTATTCGGCAACCAGGGAGCGATCGATCCCATCCACCCCAGCCAGAAAAACCCGAACGTATCCCGGTAATAGCAATGCGCTTTCTCGTGGGCCAATACTGCTTCTAGATGAGCGCGATCGAGCTTTTCCAACAATCCTTGGCTGACAACTAATTCTGGCTGCCAAAAACCGATTTGGGCACAATAGGGAATGGGCGTATCGAGAAGGCGGCAAATTTTTCCCTCCACTTTCAGTTGCGGATAGCTGCGAACTTTTCTTACAGTCAGCCATCCTTTAATTGCTGCCTTCAGCCACTTTAAGACAACCCAACCTAAAAAGCCGCTCGCCAGTAAGTAGCTTAACCATCCAGTGCCAATATCCACCATTTCTCCCTCTGGGCCCATACAAACCACAGAAACAGCTGTCGTCAGGAGTAACAAAGGCGGAAATAAAAATAATAACAGCACTCGCGAATAGCGATCGCTCCAATTCCCCATTGGCTCTATGCGACCCAACCTAAAAAACCATGCCAAGATCGCAACAGCCAGCATCATAAATAAGTGCATTACTTCCCCTCCTCTCTGGCAAGGCGTGCTTCAGCAATACGTTGGGCGATGGCATTTAATTGCTCTATGCTAGCAGAATCCAGGCTATCAGCGAAAGCCGCTACTACGTCAGGGTTTCCCACTGCCAGAAATTGCTGCAATCGATCGTGCGCCTTGATGACTTGAGCCTCACCGCGAGTTAGCATCGGTTGCCAAAAAAAGGTACGCCCTCTCTTCTCGTAACTCAGCCAACCTTTATTGGTGAGGCGACGCAGCACTGTCGTCACTGAAGCATAAGCTAATTCTCGGTCTGGGTCTGCCAGAATGCGATCGTGTACGTCTTTGACCGTCGCTTCACCGAGTTCCCAAACAATGTTTAAGATCTCTGTTTCCAACGGGCCAAGGGAAAGTTGTTTGGGACGGTAGTTTGGTAGAGATGCCATAGTATTTTATCTTACCGCTACGTTTACTCTTTATGTGAAGGTATTTTTATCTTTTCTGGTTCGGTCTGTGGAGCGAAGTTTTACAGTTTGTCTTTTGATTTAAGCCAGGTAATTTACTTATCATTACTCATAATATCAGCATTGAATAACTGCACTTCTACCCAGCTTACTAAAGTCGGGATACATAGGAATGAGGCATTTGTCAATAGCTCGCCAATTAGGATGATAAAAACTACTTTTCCCCCTTTAGAGAGCCTAAATTTTTATGGCGATCGGCCTTTTTTAATTGTGAAGAAACATCGCGAACTGCCCATCTGTCTAAATACATCAAGCGAACAAATAATCCAAAATAAAAACCCACTACCTGCTTTGCAAGTGTGGGTTGAGCCGATGGGATTGTACGCCACAGTGTCAATCAGCCCCGTTTAATCAAATTAAACGGCAGTAATTCACAAATACCGAGGTTTATTGACAAAAAATCGGACAGACTTCATCGCTTGTCGATCGCCTTATCAAATCGTAGCTCTCCAGTTTGGTTTGACTACATATTTAGGCTATTTCGTCAAGGATAAATTTAGATGCGATTTAGATGCGATCGGCCTGCGATCCGATAGAACTTAAACTGTAACGAAGGAACTGGCGGTGATAGAAGTAGGCGCTACACCATTAAGAGTTGCCAACATTTCACCAGTCGTAGTATTGGTAATCATGGTATTTTGTGCAGAACTACCAGTTACCAGGTAGAGAGACAAATTGCCAAACGTTATGCCTGTAGGTAATTGTAGGGTGTCTTGACCGACCGTAAAGTCAGAGATCGTCTTCATACCCATTCCGCTTGACAGCAAAAACCTGTCCATACCTGCACCGCCAGTGAGGGTATCATTGCCATCACAACCGTCGAGCAGATCGTCCCCAGCACCGCCAACAAGCATATCATTGCCAAAGCTACCCAGAAGAACATCATCGCCAGCAGTACCGGTTTTCGTTCCACCCTTTTTATAGCTGACTGCCGTGCCTGCGGAAGTGGGTCTTCCCTCCGACTCACCGAAGAGTAAAAAGTGTTCAAAAGCACTGTCAAACGCACCTTGTCCGACGGCATTAGCTACGTCCGGATTGTTGACTCCGTAAGCTTTGTTGCTGAACAGACGACTGGGGTCGCGTCCTTCAAACATCCCAGATTCAATAAAATGTTGCAGGGAACTGCTGAATTTGCCTTGTACAACTGCTGTGGCTACATCTGTGTTTTTAGCTTCGTAGTAGGCATAATCAAAGTTTTCCGCGATCGCATTGTAGATTGGGAAGGGGTTGCGATTTTCTGCCAAACCGAAGCGGAATAAATGTTCTATGCCACTACTCAACAGTCCTGCTTTAACAGCTTGGGCGACATCTGGGTTGAGGAATTTATACAGTGAGTCCAACCCAGCCATTTGTCGGGCAAGTCCCCGACCCTCTATCATCCCCCGCTTGATGAAGTGGTCAAAACCGCTTTTGTATTGACCCTTAGCAATGCCCGCTGCCACATCCGGGTTGTCTGCAACGTACTTGTCAAATATCGCACTGGGGTTGCGTCCTTCGGCATAACCTTTTTGGCTGAAGTGGGCCAAGGTACTGCTCAGAGTACCGCTGTTAACGGCAGCCGCTAAGTCAGCGTTTGATTTGAGGTAATAAACCGGGTTTAGCAGCATTTCAGCGGTTATGCTGTTTGCTGGATTTACCCTTGTAGCTACGGAAGTGTAGGTGTAGTCGAAACGACCGGACGACAGATCGATCGGATCTCTGAGGCGGACAACTTCGTTTCCGTAAACACTATTAAGGATGCCGTTAATGTCCAGGCGCTCCAATGGATTGCCGTTTTTATCTGTCTCAGCCAAGATATAACGGGGCGTATTCTCGCGATTATCCCACGGCCAGAACAAATCATCGAGATTTTGGCCGTAGGGTAGGGGTGTACCCGGAGTGATTGGGTTGTAGGTAGAGTGGAAATCAGGGCCGTTATGTCCGTCTGCCTGCCATTCCGTCCACAGACGATCGATATTGGCATGGAGCATCCAGAAGACCGGATCGTAGGGTGAGGAAGAAAGATTCATCGTTCCTTCCACTATATAGCCCGGATCGGCTGTCAGACCGGTACCGCCGATGAAATCGTGGATGTAGTTGTGGGTGAAGAAACGAAAGCTATCGCCGTTAGTGTAGGGGTAGTCAATTTTAATGCTACCATCTCCAACCACTCTGGCTCTGATGTCTCCTTCCAGGGCGCTGATGAATAAACTCGGATCGTCCAGCGCCATCAAACCTTCCACGTCTTCTTTGGGGATGATATTTTTCCCCCAAGGCTCGTTGTAGAGATACCTTCTCACCTCGTCACCCCGACTGGCGCTATCTTCCAAAGAAGTGTGGATTCTGGGGTCGAGCGAGTAGCCGTTTGCCTTGGTAAACGGCCCATCCTTCAGTGGGCCGCCGACGAGAGTAACAGTTGCCGGTAAATTTGGGAACAAGTTTTGGTCGGGAGTAGGCGTGTAGGTGATGTTTTCACCTGCGCCGTTACCGCCGAGAAAATTGGGAGAGAACAACACATCCAGCGTTCTCGGATCGGTGAAATCCCAATAAGGTACGGTAAGGTTGGGATTTCCCGAAACTTGCTGCAACGCTTTTTCATACCGCGCCAGCAGTTCCCGGTGCCAAGATGCGAAGGCGGGGGCGAAGTGCGCTGCGTTAATGCCCGCTTCAGCCAAGGGCCCTTCGCCCATATCCATGCCTTCCATTCTGGGCATTCTGGCAAAGGCCATGATCTCCACATGGAGCATCACAAAGAAATCCAGAACGCTGATGTCCGTGCCTGCAACTGGTGTGTTGCTCAACCTTACAACGGCGCTAGTGTAAGCGTTTTTCTCGTCTTGAGTGAGGTCTAGAACGCTTTTCCGTTCTTTTTTATCAGGCGTACTCAGTGCCGCGATCAGCTCGTCGTATTGCCGAAATCCCTCTCCATCTGCCTGCGCCACTGGGCTTGAGCTGGATGTCTGAATTTGCATTGTTTCTTCGGACATATTCGACATGGAGCCTCCCATGTCCATCGTCATATCCATCGGATCTGTTTCGTTTAGGTTTTCATCCATGATATTCGGCTTTTCCTTTGTAAATTTACGGCAAAAGTATCACCTTCAACTGTGTGAATTACAACAGTTGTATAGGCTTTTATAGGGCTCGATTAACAGGTTCTGAATTAATTTATTTTTGGTTTTGTTATCCTACCACCACCCAGTTCCGACAAACATAAAAAGAATATGAGTGATTTTTTTGCGTGGTACAGCTATAACATTACCCTTTTCACACAGAAACCTTAACCTTGATTTGAGGTTATTACCTTTACTTTAGTTGGATGTTTGTTTTTTGCTTCCAGGGTAGGCTTGAACAAAAGAAGGCAATAACTATTGCAGTTTATCAAAACCTGAATAAAAATCAAGCCAGTCCTTAGACAAGCTTAATAAAAGCTACTTTTCCTACTTTTCCTACTTTTCCTACTTTTTAGTTCAATAATCTTACCCGCGACACATCGAGCGGGTAAGTGCTACCGCTAATTTAGAATTCCCACTCGTAGGAAATTTCAGATTTTGTGACAAATCTTCAAACTTCACCGACAATTTACCCCTGCAACGCGATCGCCCGCACACAATCACCTGTTCCCAAAAGCAGCGTCTGCCAGCACAAACAAAGGAAACGCCTAATTTTCGACGCTGCAAGTATAAGTTTTCCACTTTTCGCCTATGGATGGGAATTGTTCTTAACAGGCACTTCTTAAACATTCTTCATTAACTTATATTTAAGCCGAGCGAGCGCAGAAATTAACATTATACCCAGTTTACTAGACTGGTAAATACATTAACAAAATTTATTAATTTAGAATATCCCATCAATAATACAAATCATTATATCCTACTTTTACTACAAACTCGCTGCGAATAAACATAAACGACCTGTTGTATGCTGGGTTTATACACAAAAATACCACATAAAAATATATGACTCGGTAATACTAATAAAAATTAAAATCTGCAAAGCAGGCCACACTAAAAAAGTGTGCATACCTGGCAGTAACATTAATATCAATTATCTACCAGATTAGGGGCTTAAAAATGACACCAGAGCAAGATTACCATATGTCTCCAGAAGAATTTCGTCAATGGGGATATAAAACGATCGACTGGATAGTTAAATACTGGGAAAACATCGAGAACCTGCCCGTTCTTTCTCAAGTCGAACCGGGAGATATAAGAGCGAAGTTACCAGAAAATGCACCGCAAACAGGAGAATCGTTCGAGGAAATTTTGCAAGACCTCGATCGCATTATCGTGCCGGGATTAACAAATTGGCAATCGCCCAACTTCTTCGCCTTCTTCCCAGGTGCCATTTCTGGGCCTGCAATTTTAGGAGATCTAATCAGTGGTGGAGTAGCAATCCAAGGAATGTTGTGGATCACTTCACCTGCCTGTACTGAATTAGAAACCCACGTACTAGACTGGCTGGTGGATATGCTAGGGCTACCGGAACAGTTTAAATCCTCCGGTACTGGCGGAGGAGTAATTCACGATACAGCCAGCAGCGCTTGTTTGGCAGCTTTGGTAGCAGCCAGAGAACAAGCCAACGCAGATATTAACAAATTAGTGGCCTACATTTCCACTCAGGCGCACTCATCAATCGAAAAAGGCATCAAAATTGCCGGCTTGCGCCGAGAAAACGTCCGCTTTATCGAAGTCGATCGCAACTATGCCATGAAACCGGATGTGCTGGAACAGTGCATCGCAGCGGATCTCAAAGCTGGGTTAATTCCCTGCTATTTGGCAGCTACCGTAGGGACAACATCGTCGAACGCGATCGATCCTCTGGCGGCATTGGGAGCGATCGCGCAAAAATACAATATCTGGCTTCACGTTGACGCCGCAATGTGCGGTACAGCCGCCTTATGTCCCGAATTCCGGTGGATTCATCAAGGTATGGAGTTTGCCGATAGCTATTGCTTTAACCCCCATAAGTGGATGTTGACTAACTTTGACTGCACCTGCTTCTGGGTAAAGGATAGAACAAAGCTGACTCAGGCACTCTCGATCGTACCCGAATACCTGAAAAATCAAGCTACCGAATCCGGTAAAGTCATCGACTATCGAGATTGGCAAATTCCTCTCGGACGCCGTTTTAGAAGTCTCAAACTTTGGTTTGTGATTCGACATTACGGCGTGGAAGGTTTGCAACACTACGTCCGCAAGCACGTCGCTTTGGCACAAGAATTTGCTGAATGGGTAAAATCTCACCCTAGTTTTGAGCTATTTGTGAATCCCCCCCTCAACTTAGTATGTTTTCGGTATAAAGGCGACGACAAGGCAAATCAGACCATCCTCGATACCATCAATGCTTCCGGAAAAGTCTACTTCACCGGCACCAAGCTCGACGGGAAATTAATTTTACGAATGGCGATCGCACAAGCCAAAACAGATAAAGCTAACGTTGAGCTAGCTTGGCAATTAATTTGCGAAGTAGCCGAGTCGTTAGCAGTCACAGTTTAATTTCCTCAATCTCCAGTAAATTACCTACAGTAAGGAAACTGTCAGAATATGACTGATAACTTTTATTTGTTAGCCCCAGAAAAGCTGTCAGCCAGCTACAAATTAAGCGAGTCGTTCTTATATAAAGTCAGCGATTTTCTCGGCATCATTGCCCAGCCTTCTCCATCAAAAGCCCACATTCAAGAGGCGATCGATTCTTTACTGACAAACTTAAGAACCGAAGACATTCGCCCTAGCGGCAATCCAGATGAGCAAGTTTGCGATGATTACTTCCGCATCAAGCGCGTTCATTCCGAAGATGACGCGCAGTGCCAAATTCTGCTCGCCAGTATTTTGATATCGAAAAAGGCTTTTCAGGAAGCAACTGCTTCTTTAGACCTTCTCCTGTCTGACGGCAACGAATATTGGCTGACTACGCACTGGTCTTTCATTTCTTTAATTCAAGGTTTAATTATCTGCTTTTTGCGCTTTGAATCTCATCTTTTGGCCAACAACTTAAACGCAGCTGCAATTGAACTAGAAACAGCCTCAACCTTGATGCTAAGTTCCGGTGCGGCAATGGAGATGGCTGGAAGGATTGGCGGCGAAGTTTTCCGATCTCAGGTGCGTCCGAAAATGGGTCAAGAACTCAGCGGCATTATGATGCTCGACCACAATTTTTTGATAACTATATGGAAGAGACTTCATCCTTACTTTGGCTCTTTACCAGAGCAGCTAAAACATCAACACGAAGAGTTTATCTCTAGCTACAAGGTGCTGGCAACTTCCCATAAAGCAGTTTGCGATCGCTTTGGCGGAAGCGAACATGGTAGCCTGCTATTACCCAAACTCAAAGCAACCGAAACCCTGGCTAGATTTGAAATCAATCGCCTGCGTTTGTTACAGGCAAAAACCGACATCAAGATAGGTGAAGATTTGTTACCCTTGGACGACAAGCAATATGTCGAACTCGGCTTTAAAACCCTGGTAGACTTACTGATGAGAGCCTTCGGTTTGCAGGATTTTGGCTTATCTTCCACATCCAGCGCAGAACTATCGATCGTCGATCCAGTGCGATCGTCTTTGTAGCGATTTTCGATAAAACACGATTCCGGAAACAAAAGTGAATTATGGGAGGGTGCGATCGAGGCCCTCCCCCTGCGTTTCGATCGCCGCATTAAGTAGCTGGATCGCATCTTTCTTAAGATTTTCAGCCGTTCCTAATGTGGTGAGGGAATCCGGACAAACCAAAACAAAAAATAGCCGATCTCCCAAAGTAGCAACTGCCAACATCGCTTTCTTTTCCATACCCGTTATCGTCGCGGGGCCATAGATTGCTTGCAGCTCCAGATCGCCGAACTTTTGAGCCAAGGTTAAGCGCCCCAAATTAGCCACCAGCAGATCGCAGCCATACTCTTCTAACATTCCTTCCAGCACTTGACTGGGACTGGGATTTTCAGACATCCATACCTCAACTTGAGGTATTCCCCGAAAGATGGTGTCAGATGCCATTCCCCGATTGAGTTGCTGTTTCAAAGACCTCGCAACATCCCACAGCCGCGCATCGGCGGTTAATGTGTGGGAAGTCAATTCTGCGGAAACGTACAGACCGACATCTTCTCCAACTGGAGGTATTAGGTATCGCCGAATGTTAATGGCTGAAAAACATTTGAGAATTTGCGGTTGTGCGGAACTGTTTTGGCGTATGAGTGCTAGCAGGAAAGCCGCACAAATAGCACCATGAACAGTTGTTTGCTCATGGCGACAACGGGAAATAAGTAGAGTCGTTGTTTCTTTTGAAAGCGAACCGGAGTATAAGCAATCACGGAAATCAGAATTTTGAGTGTGGAGTTGTGAGCGTTGAGTTAATTCTGCTTGCTTCCTAATCCGGGTATTGGCTGTCGGCTGTAAAGGAAGACGATTTTCGTCAGTTCTGCGTGGAACCAAGTCTTCCAGTGAAGCAGGTAATGGCAAAGAATTTGTGTTAGTTTCAGGTATGGCGATCGCCTGTAAAATATCTCGAATCAAGTAGGCGGCGGACATCCCATCTGATATCGGGTGATAGCAAGTTAAAATCAATTCCGAAACATCCGTTGAGTGCAGCAATACTACGCGCACTAGAGGAGCTTCCCAAAACACAAAGGGTATGGAGAGTTCTCGTTCGACTTCTCGTTGCCAATGTTGCTCTCCCTGTCGCTGTACAACTCGAACTGGAATACTGGTATCTGCTTCTACAAAACAGGGTTGTCCTGCTTCATCAAGCGCAATACGCACTCGCAGTAATGGATGTTGCTGTTGCACCAGTGCAAGTGCTTGCTTCAATTGCTCAATGCTAAATTTTCCTTCGATTTGTGCTGTCATAGCAAAGTGCATTGGGTGAGCTATGTCGCCTAACCAAAGCATCTGTTCTTCCGCTCCCAGAAGCCGATATACAGAATTACGATCTCCCTGGATAAGTTCCATATTTTTAGCCTCCGCACCGATCGAAAAGCCTTTGAACTGTACAAAAATCTTAGCCCTCTTTTTTGCAGATTTTAGGACTCAGCGATACGCATAGGTATTGAAGCATAGTTCGTAGTTCACAGTTCGTTTAACAAGTCTCGAATTGCCAACTACAAACTATCATCAACATTCAATATCAAAGAGCTGTTACCTGTTAGCCGATCGGAATTAATTCCATCGCGCTAACGGGAGTTCCTGCATTGATAATCCGCACTAATTCAAAACCTCCTTTGCGGAAGAGTTCCCTAAATTCTGACTCGGTGCGTGCGCCACCTTTGCCAATAGATAGCACATCTAAATCTAACCATTTGACCCAGTGATATTCATCTCCTGTGGGTGCGATCGAATCGATTACCAGTAACTTAGCATTGTCAGCCATTCCCTGGCGAATGCTACTCAGAAGCGCGATCGCACTTTCATCGCTGCAATCGATAATACTGTAAGAAATCGTGTACAGATCTGCACCTGTAGGTATAGATTTAAACATATCTCCACCTACTCGCTCGCAGCGATCGGCTACTCCCTGTTCGGCGAGGAAATCTGCGGCTTGATCCACAGCTTGCGGTAAATCGAACAAAACACCTTGCAAGTGCGGATTGGCTTTGAGAATTTCTGAAATCAAAGCTCCTTGACCGCCAGCTAAATCTACTACCTTACTGTACCCAGAGAAATCATAAGCTTTCACTAATGGGATGTGAAAGTTCCGCGTCAGACCGACCATTGCTTGATTGAACAATTCTCCCGCTTCCCCATCGCGATCGAAGTATTCATACAAAGTGTTAATCTGATAAGCGTGGGTTACCGCAGGTTGGCCGTCTTTAATAGAATTGATCAATTCTTTCGTGAATTGCAAATGCCACTGAGCGCAGTGCATCATCAACTGATGGCGTAGAGATTGGGGATTGTCGCTCCGGAGATATTCCGCCATCGGGGTAAGTGCAAAGCGATGGGGTTCAACTTCCGCAAACACACCCACACTAGCCAAAGTGCGAAGCAATCGGTACAGCGAGGAAGCGTGCGTTTGGGAAGCTTGCGCGATTTCATCAACACTCTTAGCTTCATAGCTCATCACATCAGCAATACCCAACTTAGCAGCAGCATTGAGTGCATGGTTAACCCAGTATCTACTATTAAGTTCCAGAAAAGCAATTAGCGGTGATTTAGTGCGCGGATCTAGAATTGTTGTCATTTTTATTACTGTTAAATTGTCAAAAGAACCACAAAACAACTAACCAAAGCAGCCAACCACTTTCTTACTTTTATACGGGAACTAATTCCATCAGCACCGCAGGAGTTTCCCCTTCTTTAGTGATGATGCGAGTCAATTTAAAATCAGCCGCTTCAAAGAGTAGTTTGAATTCTTCTTCGGTACGTACTTTGCCGATTCCTAACGTCATTTCTTCCACATCTAACCATTTGTTCCAAATGTATTGCTCGCCCGGAAGAATCAATGAATCCACAACTATTACTTTACCGTTATCCTTCATCGCTCGGCGGATATTTTGCAACATCTTCACACAGCTTTCATCCGGCGTTTCAATCAGAGTGTAAGAGACGCTGTAGAGGTCACCGCCGCTGGGGAAAACATCCAGAGGGTCTCCCTCAATAGTTTCGCATCGCTCCCCTACACCCTCGCTCTGTGCGTAGCCAGCTGCATCCGCGACAAGCGGCGGCGGGCCAAAAAGAACGCCTTGCATTTGCGGGTTATTGTTCAGTATCCAAGGAATCGATACAGTTTCGGGCCCAGCTTGACCCACAACTTTAGTGAAGCCAGAAAAGTCGTATTCTTTCAGCAATGGTAAGCAAAAGTTTCTCAAAATTCCCACTACTGCCTTACCAAAAAGCTCACCCTCTTCGGGATGCTGCTCCATGTACTCGAAGTAATTATCTACTTGGAAAACTGCTTTGATTGCGGGAGTACCATCTTTGATAGTTTGGTACATCTCACCCTTCACAGGCCAGTTACAATCGCTACAGTGCATGATTGCTTGATAGCGTAAGGAAAAGGGATTATCCTCACGCAGATATTCACCCATAGGAGTGAGCGCAAATCGGCGCGGTTCAACTTCAGTAAAGACACCGACACTGGCGAGAGAGCGCAGCAATCGGTACAGCGAGGGCGCATAAGTTTCGGTAGCTTGTGCAAGTTCGTCAGTAGTTTTGGCTCCATCTTTGAGAAAGTCAGCCACACCCAGTCTGGCAGCAACACTGAGCGCTTGATTGATCCACAGTCCGCTAGCAAGCTCTACAAAAGCTGTCATTGCTGAAGTATCTTGAAGGTTTTGGGTTTCACTCATAGTTATGGATGCTATTGAATATCTGCAATTACAATACCAAATTTTTGCTCAAAAATGTAGGTAGTTTTTGTAGTATTTGTCTGCCAATAAGTTACTATAATAAAGTTAGCTTTCCGGCGGTTATAGCGAAAGTCCAAATTCAAAATTCAAAATTCAAAATTAAGAATTTATTCCCGTTATATGGTTCTCCCGCTCCCCCACTCCCTCCTCCCTCTCCCTTTCCCTTTCCGATTAACTTTTACAAGTTCCCGATTAGGCAGGAATCAGCTCCATTACGCTACAAGGAGTATCCATTGTCAATATGCGCGACAGTGTAAATCCTCCCGCTTGAAATACTTTTGTAAATTCTGACTCTGTGCGCGGCCCTCCATAGCTCAGGGTCATCTCTTCCAAATCGACCCATTTGATCCAACTATATTCATCGCCGGGAGGAACAACAGCATCGAGTA